>JAMFST010000864.1 GCA_026225435.1 Labilithrix luteola | reverse complement strand
TTCGCCGATCCGCGACTCGAGCCGGTAGCGACCGGCTACCTCCCGGTTCAGCATCGGGTCCTGCGGTTTACTGGCGCGCGAGGTCGTGTCAGGCATCCGACCAATCAATCTACCGAGCACCGCTCCGCCTTGAAAGCTTCCTCCGAAGAACGAAAGACGGAAGCTCACGAATTAGCGGTCACGATTGCCGCTCACCGACCGCGTCGTGCCCCGCACGACGTTCGCCGCAGGCGAGCAGGGGAGGCTCAAAATCCAGAGAATTTTGAGGGGAGCGCCCAGCTCCCACAAGACCGTCCTGAATCTAGGAGCGCCTTCGCGCTCCGTGATTCAGAAGCGGACCTTCAGCATCGGCATCTGCACCTGCGTGGAGGTACCGGACACGCCGAGCGTCTTCTGCTCCAGGGCGGTGTACATCGGGCGAACCTCGGGGACGGGGACGCCGATCCGCAGCTGCCCGCCCTCGTAATGGAACATCGAGGTGGGGGGCGCCGCGGGCGAAGGCGCGGACGGAGCCGGGGAGCCGCTGCCGCCGGCGGCCGGGGTGGTGACGGCCGGGCTGGTCGAGTCCGGTGGCGGCGGAGGGGGGGCGAGCGAGGGGGCGCCGTTGGGGCCGACCACGGCGCTGCCGCCAACCCTGCCCGGATCGGCGGGCGGACCGTTGGTAGGGGCCTTGTCCTCGGTGGCGTCGTCGCTGGGGCGGAAACGAGTTGCGTCGAGCGTGAGGACGGCGGCGGGGATGAGGAGCGCGAGTCCACCGGCGAGGAGGTACATCGGCGCGCGCCCGTCGCTCGACGCCTGCTGGACGGCAAAGCCGCCGACCGCGCCGCCGCCAGCGCCGACCGCGCCGCCGATGACGTAGAACCAGGGATTGTGCACGCCGATGATGCCCATCGTGCCGGTCACGACGTCCGCGCCGAGCAGGCCGCCGCCGACGATCCCCTTGCCGCCGCTCGACACCTCGTCTGCGCGAGCGGTGCGCTCGGTGCCGGGCAGGCCGGTCGTGACTGTCGTGACGGCGACCGCCACGGCGAAGAGCGAGCGACGTAACGTGACAGCAGCAGCAGCGGCGGAGGTGGCGTTCATGTCGGTTCTGGGGCTCTCGCCGGTGAAGGTATCACGTGGTCCGCGAGGGCGGTCGACCGCATTTTCGACCCAGCCGGAGCCCGACACAGACCGCAATATCCATGACGGCGCGACGGTGTAAGGTCGGCCTCCTCCGATGCCGATGCCCGTCTCGCGCCGGCTCCAGACCACCCTCGGGCCCGCGCTGGTCGCGGCGGGCCTGCTGCTCGGCGTGGCCCTGCTCGCGGCGGCGGTCCGGGTGCTCCCCTGGGTGCTCGATCCGCAGGTCCCGGCGCGCGCGGTGTTGCCGTTCGCGCGCAGTCTGCTCGGGATCGCCGCCGAGGCCGCGCTCCTGGTCGGATGGCCCGTGGGTTGGGGGCTGTCGCTCTCGCGGCGGGTCGAGTCGGGCGAGGCGCGCGTGTTCGCTCTGCTCGGTGAGCCCCCCTGGCGGACGGCGCTCCGGCTCGCGCCCGAAGCGCTCCTTCTTGCGACCCTCCTCTTCGCCATCTCGGTCGCCGGTGGACGCGACGCCGAGGCCCCCGGTCGGGTCGTCGACGCCCTCCTCGACGAAGGGCGTACCTCCTGCGCGCAGGCGAGCGGCCCGGCGACGTACGCGGTGCCGCTGGCCGACGCGACCTGGCTGTGCGATCCGCCCAAGCCGCCGCGCCTCGTCGCCTTCGCCCCCGGATCGCTCGGTCGCCTCCCGTTCACCGCGCTCTCGGCCCACCTGTCGGGGGACCTGCGCGCGCTCGATCTCGACGACGTCCACGTCGGCTTCGGCGATCCGGCGAAGGCGGCCGCGTTCGCGGTCCACGCGGGGCACGTTCACCTCGGTGGCCTGCCGTCGTGGGCGCGCGCCTCGTCGCTCCCGGCGCTGCTTCGCGGCCTGCTCGTCGCCTGCGCGGCGCTCGCTGCAGCCTTCGTCTCGGTCGAGCGCCTCCTCCAGGTGCGCGCCGTCACCGCCGGGCTCCGCTTGCCGCTGGTGCTCGCGCTCGGTGCGTCCGGCCCGCTGGCCGCCCTGGCGACGATGCGCGCGCTGGAAGCTCATGCCGCGTCAGCGGCTTGGTTTTCCCTCGTTCCGTTCGCTGCAGCGGGCGCGGTGCTCTTTGTTGCGCTCGTTTTTCCACGCGTTTCGCGCCGCGTCGCGCGATTGCGCTCGCAGAAGCTCACTGCTACGACGTGAGGCATGGGTAACCTGGGTCCCGTCGAGCTGCTCGTCATCGCGCTCATCGCTCTTCTCCTCTTTGGCGCCGGTCGCATCTCGGACATCGGCAAGGGGCTGGGCCAGGGCATCAGCAACTTCAAGAAGGGGCTGCGCGAGTCCGAGGAAGAGGACAGCATCAAGAAGCTCCCGGCGGGCAAGCGCGAAAGCCGCGACAGCCTCGAGAAAAAAGAAGTTCACGAGACCTGAGCGCGGTGCCCGGAGCGCCAGGCGAGCGCCTGACGCAATGCGTTTTCCCGTGGCGCATCTCGTGGTACCGCTAGCGGCGTGCCGCGTACCCTAGCCAAGCGCCTCGACGTCATCCTCCCGAGCCCCACCTTGGCCATGAGCGCCAAGGCCAACGCCCTGCGCGCCACCGGCGCCGATGTCTTCGCCTTCAGCGTCGGCGAGCCGGACTTCGAGCCGCCGCGCCACGTCCTCGACGCCGCCAAGGCCGCTGTCGACAAGGGCGTCTCCAAGTACACCGCCGTCACCGGCATCCCCGCGCTCAAGACCGCCATCTGCGAGTCGACGACGCGCACCCGCGGCTGGACCCCGACGCCGGACATGATCTCGGTCACCGTGGGCGCCAAGCACGCGCTCTTCAACCTCGCCATCGCCCTGTACGAGCCGGGCGACGAGGTGATCATCCCCGCGCCCTACTGGGTCAGCTACCCGGAGCAGGTCCGCCTGATGGGCGCGACGCCGGTGATCGTCGAGACCGACGAGGCCAACGGCTGGCGGCTCACGCCGGAGGCGCTGGAGAAGGCGCTCACGCCCAAGACCAAGGCGGTCATCCTCTGCACGCCGTCCAACCCGACCGGCGCGGCGTATCCGGAGAAGGACATCCGCGGCCTGCTCGAGGTGATGAGCAAGCACGACGCGTGGCTCATCGTCGACGAGATCTACGCGGAGCTCGTGTACGACGGCTTCCAGCACGTGAGCGCGGCGAAGCTCGCCCCGGAGTATCCGGGCATGAGCGAGAAGATCATCGTGGTCGACGGCGTGTCGAAGTCCTATGCCATGACTGGCTGGCGCATCGGCTGGTGCATCACGCCCAAGGCGATCGCCAAGCAGATCGACACCGTGCAGGGGCAGAGCACGACCAACCCGTCGTCGGTGGCGCAGAGCGCGGCGGTCGCGGCGCTCACCGGTCCGCAGGACGAGATCATCGCCGCGCGCGACATGTACGCCAAGCGCCGCGACGCCATGGTCGCCGGCCTCAACTCGATCCCCGGCGTGAAGTGCCGCACCCCCGAAGGCGCCTTCTACGCCTTCGCCGATTGCCGCGGTCTGTACGGGGTCGACTTCAACGGCAAGCCGATCGCCAACGACGAGGAGCTCGCGTTCTGGCTGCTCGAGAAGGCGCACGTGGCCTCCGTCGCCGGCGGCAGCTTCGGTGCGCCGGGGTACCTGCGATTCAGCTACGCCACCAACGAGGCGCGTATCGCCGGTGGCATCGAGTCGATCAAGGCGGCCCTCGCCAAGGCACGCTGATCGCTCGGTAGAGCTTTTGGATCGCCCGCAGTTCCATGGCGATCGATGAATAGTGCGCAGGTCGCGGCGTCCAAGAACGAGCGCGTAGCGGCCTGCGCGCTTCGTTTTTGTGCTCGCCTCAGGCGCGTCACAACGTTGCCCGAGAGGGCGCTTCGTATACCTTTCGCAGCAGAAGGAGCTCTTCCCCCATGGCATTTCTCAATGGCTTGAAATTGACGCACGTCGCGGTCGCCGCTGCGGCCCTGATGATCCCGGTGTTCGCGCAGGGCTGCAGCAACACGGACGACGGCGGCGGTCTCGGTAGCGTCGTTGGCGGCGCGGCCTGTGACTCGCTCAGTGGCACGTCGCAGGACGTCATCACCGTGCAGACGTACGCCCAGGCGGCCAGCGACCTCGCGGCCCGCGCCACCAAGGTGCAGGCCGACTGGCTGGCCATCTGCAACAGCCTCAACACCTCCGTCGGTCAGCCCACGGCCAGCGACGCGAGCACGTCGTGCGGCACCCTCAACACGTACATCAAGGCGCAGGCCGGCCTGAGCATCGCCGTCTCCGTCCAGGGCGGCTGCCACGCGACGGCCAGCATCGAAGGGACCTGCGACGCCAAGTGCACGGCGGCCGCCAACTGCGACATCACCGCCTCCTGCACCGGTGGCGAGGTCGTGGTCGACTGCAACGGTAGCTGCAGCGGCAGCTGCACGATCTCCGATCCGAGCGTGACCTGCTCCGGCACCTGCACCGGTGACTGCGACGGCATGTGCGACGGCACCGCCACCACCGGCACCTGCAGCGGGACCTGCACCGGCACCTGCCACGGCAGCTGCGAGGTTGCCCCCGGCAGCGCCGAGTGCAACGGCCAGTGCCAGGGTACCTGCTCGGCCAATGCCAGCCCGCCCTACTGCACGGGCACGGTCAGCTGCAGCGCAGCGGCGACCTGCACGGCGAGCTGCCACGGCTCGGCCGAGGCGACCATCGACTGCTCCAACCCGTCGATCACCGCCGTCATCACCGGCGACGCGGCGCTCAACACCGGGTTCCAGGCCAACCTCGACGCCATCGGCACGGCGATCAACGAGACCACCGCGCTCGCGCCGGTCATCGCGGATCTCGCCGGCCAGACCTCGAGCGCGCTCAGCGCCATCAGCGACGTCGGTACCGATGCGGCGGCGTGCTTCGCCACGTCGACCATCTCCTTCGCGAGCGTCGGCGTGAGCATCAACGTGTCGGTCTCGGCCAGCGCGACGGTCTCCGGTTCGTCATGACGGCGTAGCCACGAGCGCCTCGAGCGCACGTGGACGACGAGCGGCGCGGTCCTCCGGGATCGTGCCGCTTTCGTTTTGGTGTGCCCAGCATGAACCGTAACCAGGAGGTGGAAGTCCTCTGGGGTGCTTGGTCGCAGGAACCCCGAGCGAATCGCAAGGCGCAGGCCGCGAGGCCGAGGCTGAAAGAAGCGAGG
>JAMFST010000863.1 GCA_026225435.1 Labilithrix luteola | reverse complement strand
CGAGGGCGAGACCGCCGAGGCCAGCGCCGATGATCGTGACGGGGGTGGTCATCTGAGCTCCTTGGAACATCGTTCCAAAGTCACCATGGAACGACGTTCCAGTCCCGTCAAGTCACGCGACGCGGGGAGCCGCGCGAAGCTCGTCGAGCAGCGCGGACGGCGTGGCGCCGGCGATGGCGTGGAACTCGGCGATGAGATGCGCCTGGTCGTAATAGCCAGCGTCGGCGGCGATGCCCGCCCAGCCGTCGCGGGGATCCGCGCGCGCGGCCAGGAGCGCGCGGTGGAAGCGCGCCAGCTTGGCGAACGGCTTCGGGTTCATGCCCATCGTCTCGTGGAAGACGCGACGCAGGTGGCGCTCGCTCACGCCGAGGTCGGCGGCGACGGCGCGCACGCTGGCGCTCGCGAGCCGGTCGGCAGCGTGCATCGCGAGCCGTGCGCGGGCGCTGGGACCCTCCGCATCGGCGAGGTGCTCGGCGATCGCGCTTTGCAAGACGGCCGCAGCGGCGGACGTGTCGCGGGCGTTGGCGAGGCGATCGAACAGAGGTCGCGTCGTCGCCGGGCCCCACAGCTCCTCGAGGGGGACCACGTGCCCGACGAGCGCGGAGGCGGGCACACCGAGCACTGCCTGCGCCGTCCCTAGACGAAGGCGCGCCATCACCAGCCGCTGCCCGCGACGCAGGAGCTTGCGGTACACCCGCAGTCGCCCGCCCACGGCGTGCACGTCGAGACCACTCCGCGTCGCCGGTCCGAAGCGAACGGCGAGGTGCACCTCGGGATGGGGAATGGCGACCCCTGGCGTGTCGCGGTCGCGCTCGTCGACGAACAGCGCCGCCACGGCAGACGTGTACATGCGACGAGTGTGAGGCGCAGCGTGGGGCACGCGCAAGCTCGGGCCGTGCGCTGTCCGTTTCTTCCAATCAGGCGACGAGCGTCGACCGCTACGGTCGGCTCATGAAGATCCTCATCACGGGAGCAACGGGAAAGGTCGGAAGTCGACTCGCCAGGCGCCTCGCCGAGCGCGGCGATCAGGTGCGGGCGCTCGTGCGCGATCGGGCGCGGGCCGAAGAGCTGCGCACCGCCGGCGTCGAGCTCGTCAAGGGCGACCTCCTCGACGCGGAGTCACTCGGCGCCGCGGTGCGCGGGGTCGAGGCGGTCGTCCACTGCGCCGCCTTCTTCCGCGGCGCGACGACCGAGCAAGCGCACGCCGTGAACGACCTCGGGACGCAGCACCTCGCCCGCGCGGCCCTCGCGGCGAAGGTGAAGCGCTTCGTCTTCACCAGCACCGGCCTGGTCTACGGTGGGAAGGGCGGCAAGACCGTCGACGAAGACGAGCCCTGCGCGCCGGTCGACGCGTACCCGCTGAGCAAGCTCGCCGCCGAGTGTTTCCTCTTCGGGCTCGACGGTCTCGACGCGCGCGTCCTCCGCTTGCCGTTCGTCTACGGCGACGGCGATCCGCACATCGCCGAGGCGGTCCCCATGATGCGCGCCTTCCCCGCGGACAAGCGCATGGGCATCGCCCACCACGCCGACGTCGCGCAGGCCGTCGCGCGCGTGCTGGACGCCGCGTCGCCGGCGCACCGCATCTACAACGTGATCGACGACGAGGCGCCGGACCTCACCACCGTGTTCGCCTCGGTCGGCGCCCCGCCGCCGGACGGCACGAACGCGGAGCGAGCCGCCGCCTTCGACGTGATCATGGACGGCCGTCGCGTGCGCCAGGATCTCGGCTTCGCTCCCAAGTACCCGCGCCTGGCGGATGCGATCGCGGCGGGGACGGCGTAGCCAGCAGCGCTACGCTGGCGCGTGTGCCGCCCGATCCGTTCGTCGCCGAGCTCGCCCTGCATCGCCCGGAGCTGCTCCGCCATTGCTACCGGATGCTCGGAGCGTTCCACGATGCCGAGGACGTCG
>JAMFST010000862.1 GCA_026225435.1 Labilithrix luteola | reverse complement strand
TCGGTCGAATCGCCGTCGTGGCAGCTCGCGCCCTCTCCTGTGCGCTTGCTGGACTGGGGCAGGCCGTGCCCGAGTGGCGGTGTGCGGCACCGCGACCACAGTTGTCGAAGCTGGTTGGCGAGTTCGTCGCGCACCGCGTGAAGCATCGCGGTGTCGCCGTGGCGACCATCCGACAAGATGTGTCCGTCGCGACCCAATTCCTGTCGTTTCTCCGCGCGCGAGGGCGTCGCCCAGCCCTGGTGCGCGTCGTCGATCTCGACAAGTTCGTCGTCGCCCTGACGTCGAGGCGAGCGAGGAAGACGGTCGCGGGGAATTGCAGCACCCTGCGGGCCTTCTTGCGCTTCTTGTACATGACGGGTCGGCTTCGAGCCGACCTTGCGTCGTGCGTCGTCGCTCCGCGGACTCGAGCTCTCGACCGTCCGCCGCGCGCACTGCCGTGGCGGGACGTTCAACGAATCCTTCGAGCGATCGATGTGCGGCAGCCGCCCGGACGACGCGACTTCGCGCTCTTCCTGATGATGGCCACGTACGGCATGGGGGCGGGCGAGGTGTACGAGCTGATGCTCGATGACATCGATTGGGGCGCGCGCACGATTCGCGTCCGGAGACCGAAGACGGGGACGGTCACGGTCCTGCCGCTCCTCGATCCCGTGGGCGCAGCACTGGCGCGGTATTTTCGTCTTGAGCGTCCGATTCACGCGCGTGACCGCAACGTGTTCGTCACGGACCACATGCCGCACGGCCGGCTGGGAGGGTCGACCACGATCCGGCATCGGCTGCACGGATACGCGATGGCCGCCGGCGTGACCGCTCCCTTTCTCGGCACGCACGTCTTTCGTCACACGCACGCGACCCGTCAGATCGAGGGTGGTGCACCGCCAAGGATCGTTGGCGACATCCTCGGTCATCGACGTCCCGAATCGACCTCCGCCTACGTACGCGGAGCCACCCTCCGACTGCGAGCAATCGCGTTGCCGGTGCCGAGATGACGCTCGCATTCATGAGCCCGCTCGCTGCCGAGATCGAGCGCTTCCTCGCGTTCAAGCGCGCCCTTGGGTTCCGGTACGGGCGCCCCGAATTCTTGCTGCGCGCGTTCGACCGCTTCGTACTCGCTCGCTCCGGGCATCGACGCCGGCTCGCATTCGAGGACGCGTTGCGCGATTGGCTAGCGCGCAATGAGGACCGCAAACCGATCTCGGTCGCGTTCGAGTATGGCGTGCTCCGCCAGTTCTGCATGTACCGACGACGCGAGGACCCGAGTGCCTTCGTGCCGGCGCGAAGCTGGGCACCGCAGTCCACCGCCTCGGGGTCCTTCCTTCCGCATGTGCTCACCGCCGCCAACGTGAAGGCCATTCTGCAGCTCGCCGCATCGCTCGAGCGACCATCGTTCCGCGCGCCGCTGTATCGACCGCTGCTGCTCGTCCTCTACTGCACCGGCATCCGGTTCGGCGAAGCGCTTCACCTTCGACTCGGCGATGTCGATCTCCACCACGCGGTTCTGTTCGTTGCCGAAAGCAAAGGCCGTGCACGTTGGGTGCCTTTTCACCGGTCGCTCGTGCGCGAGATCGAGCGCTACCTCGTCGCGCGGCGCGCGTTCGCCGTCGCACGGCCTGGCGATCGTCTGTTCGTTGGCTTCAAGAAGGATCGGTTGCCGATCAGCACCGCACACGACACGTTGTGCGCGCTCTTCCGCCGCGCCGGACTGAAGCCCGAGTCCGGGCGGGTTGGGCCGCGGCCATATGATCTTCGCCACACCTTCGCCGTGCATCGACTGGAGCGCTGGTATCGCGCAGGCGTCGACATCCACGCACGCCTTCCATGGCTCTCGGCCTACATGGGGCACGACAACATTCTCGGCACGGAAACCTATCTCACCGCGACGCCACGCTTGCTTGACCTCGCTGCCCGCCGCTTGAGGCGTCGCCTATCGGCTCCCGGGGGGCGGCGGTCATGAGGCGTGGCGCAGATCCGCTCCTCGCTCTCGTCGAGTCGTACATCAACGAGCACCTGCGCCGCGTGCGAGGCGCGAGCGCGCACACCGTGCGTGCGTACGGCCATGCATTGCGCCTCTTCTTCCTCTTCCTGGCACGTCGCACTCGCCGTTCGGTGTCGGACCTCCGACTCGACGACATTACCGTCGAGAGCGTCCTGGCCTTTCTCGACGATCTCGAATTGACGCGCGGCAACGCCGCCGGCACGCGAAACTGCCGGCTCGCCGCCGTGCGCGGGCTCGTCGAGCATCTCCTGCGACACGACCTCTCGCGCGCGAAGCAATACCAACGCATCCTCTCCATCCGAGCCAAGAAGGCGCGCGGACGCATGGTCGCGTATCTCGAGCCCGAGCAAGTGCGCGCGATCCTCGCGCAGCCCGATCGCGGCACGCCGACGGGCCTGCGGGACTACGCACTGCTGGTCTTCCTCTACAACACCGGGGCGCGCGTGAGCGAGGCGCTCGCGCTGACGCCGGCCGATGTGCACCGCGCAGCACTCCGTCCACGACACGTGCGCGTCCGCGGCAAGGGAGACAAGGAGCGGCTCTGCCCACTGTGGCCCGGGACATCCAGCGCCCTTGCTCGCCTCACGGCCGACGAAAACGCGCTCTCGGGGCCGGTTTTCCGGAGCGCGCGCGGGGCTCCACTTACGCGTGATGGGGTCGCGTACCTGCTCGCCAAATACGTGCGACTCGCAGCAAAGGAAATGCCAAACCTGCTGCGCCAGCGTGTGACACCACACGTTCTTCGGCACAGCTGCGCCGTCGCGCTTCTTCAGGCCGGCGTCGATGTCACGGTGATCCGCGACTACCTCGGTCACGCGAGCATCGCGACCACCAGCCGCTACCTCAGCACCAACGTGAAGATGAAACGCGACGTGCTCAACGCATTCTGGCGCCGTGCCGGACTCACCCGAAAGCCGGCCGGCCGATGGCGCCCAACGCCGAACCTGCTCGCCTTCCTATCGTCCCTGTAACGACGCGCTGTTATCACGAGTCCTTCGCCGCGAATGTTCGCCATCCCAAGTCGATTCCGCGGGCGCTCCGGATAACAAATCGCTCCGGATAATGCGCGTTATCCAGCGCTCACGATAAGGCGCACACGCGCCGTCGCTTCTTCGAGGCGCAGCTGACGGACAAGACCCGCGCGCTCATCGGCCTGGGCTTCATCAAGAAGCTGTACGAGGCGGACAAGGCGGCGCAGAAGCTTCCGCCAAGCCGGCGGACCGCGGAGCGGCGGCGTCTCGCGGAGCCGGTGCTCGCGAGCTTCAAGGTCTGGCTCGATGCCGAGGCGCTC
>JAMFST010000861.1 GCA_026225435.1 Labilithrix luteola | reverse complement strand
GAGCGCGGGGTCGAGGTCCGAGCGGCGCGTCACCGCGGTCACCTCGAAGACGATCTGGCCGCGCGGCGCGATGCGTAGCTCGACCCGGCTGGGCAGCTCGTCCGGCTGCGCGAGGCGGGTCGACGGCGGCACGCCGAGCGCGTCGAGCAGCAGGCGCGTGAGGAGGATCCCGCCGTCGCCGAGCCCCTCGTGGCGGGAAAAATCGACCAGCGCGTGGCCGGCGCCGGTGATGACCTCGATGCGGCGGAGGCTGGGCGACGGGGACGGCGAGGGGGCGCGCTTGCCGACCTCGCCCCGGCCGAGCACCTCCACGCCGAGTGTCGGGCCGACGTCGAGCCGGCGATCGTCGAGGAGCGCGTGGAGCGTGCCGGGGGCGAGGGTGGCGTACGTCGGGCCGCTGGCCCCGGCCGGGGCCGCCCAGGACGGGACCAGGAGGAGGAACCCGTAACGGTCGGCGCGCGCGCGCAGCTCGGTGCCGGGGAGGACGGAGAAGGCGCCCGAGGCGAACACCCAGCGCAGGCGCGAGGCGCCCATCTCCACCACCACGCGCGGCTCGGTGGCCTTGCGCTGGGCATCCTCGGCGGCGGCGGTGACGGCGTTGGCCTCGCCCCCGCGCGGCGGCAGCGCGAGCTCGGCGAGGTGCAAGGTCGCCTCGATGGAGTAGCCGGAGAGAGCGCGCTCGCCGAGGACGTCGGCGGCCAGCGGCTGGTCCCCGCGAAGAGAGACAGGCGGCGGTCCGGCGTCGGTGGCGCCCGCCGGATCGGCAGGATCGGCCGACGGGGTCACGGTGGCGAGCGGCGCGGCGACGGCGCTCGCCTGCGGGCTCGCCTGCGCGTCCGCGGTCTCGCCGGTGGAGCCGTTCGACCCGTTCGAGCGGCAGGCGACGAGCGCCAGGCCACAGGCGAACGAGACCAGCGCGCTCCTTCTCATCGCCGCGTCTCCGCGCTCGTCAAGCGTGCCGGAAGTCGGCGATCACGTGCACGCCGGCGTCGAGCGGGGGCGCGCCGGGGAGGTGCTGGGTGTCGAGCATGACGCTGACCGTCGCCGGATCGTGGCGGAGGAACACGTTGCAGTTCCCCGGCTCGTTGTCGAACGAGGCGATGATCTGCCCCACGCGCAGCAGCTTGGGCGCCTCGAGCCGCTTGAACTCCTCGTCCGGCATGGAGAACACCGGCTTGCACACCAGCTCCGTGCCGGGGACGCCGATGGGGAAGCCGAGGTCGCGCAGGCTGCGGAAGCTGCCGATCCCCATGAGCGGCAGATCGCGCCCGGTCAGGTAGACGCAGATGGCGCCGGCGTCGTGACAGGCGCGGGCGAAGGAGACGGCGCCGGCGAGGGCGATGTCGTGCTTCATGTGCTCGTCGGCGAAGAAGCGCTCCTTCCAGAACGCCTCGGCCCCCTGGACCAGCTTCTCGTCGGTGACCCCGAGCTGCCCGAGCGAGTCGCGCACGAGATAGGCGAGATCGTCGGGCGCGGTGGTGGCGAGGCGCGCGGCCCGCTCCTGGTCCCCGGCGGCGAGCGAGGCGGCGAACTCGCGGAAGATGGCTGCCGTGCGCGGGCGGTTGTCCATCAAGGTGCCGTCGAGATCGAAGACGACGACCGGCGTGCGGGCCTGACCTTCGAGGGCGCGCTCGGCCTGCGTGCGGCAGCGGGTGACGATGTCACCGAGGAGGCGCTGCTGGTCCAGGAGTGAGAGGCGGGGGTAGCTGACGGGGGCAGTGGAGGCGGCCATCGGAAGCGCTTGCTCGTACCATGGCTGTCTCCTGAGCGTCACGCGCCCGCGCTGTGCTACGTGAAAGCCCGATATGGCAGCGGGAGAGCGCGATCATTACGAGGTCCTCGGCGTCGAGCGCACCGCCACGGTCGAGGAGATCAAGGTCGCCTTCCGCAAGCTCGCGTCGCAGCACCACCCGGATCGCAACCCGGACGACGACACGGCCAGCGTGCGGTTCAAGGAGATCAACGCCAGCTGGCAGATCCTCTCGGATCCGCAGCGGCGGGCCATGTACGACCGCTTCGGGCACCGCGCCGAGGCGTCGGGCTCCCCGTTTGCCGCCAGCGGGCCGTTCGCCGGCGGGGTGGTCGACATCGGGGACCTGAACTTCGACGGGATCCTCGGCGATCTCCTGGGCGTGTTCGGCGTCGGCCGGGGCGACAAGGGGGACGTGAAGCGCGAGCTGGAGGTCGGCTTCGAGGAGGCCGCCTTCGGGTGCGACAAGGAGCTGTCGTATCCGCGCGTCGGCGCCTGCGGCGACTGCCGGGGGAGCGGCTCGGCGCCCGGCTCCACTCCGGACATTTGTCCCGCCTGCGCCGGTCGCGGCAAGGTGCGCGTCCAGCAGGGGCTGTTGCCGATCTCGGTCGAGCGCCCCTGCCCGCGCTGCAAGGCCAGCGGCCGCATCGTCAAGGATCCCTGCGTCACCTGCCGCGGCGCCGGGCTCGTCACCTCCACCCACCGGCTCAACGTCACCTTGCCGCCCGGCGTGGATCAGGGGGCGACCCGCCTGGTCACCGGCGCCGGCAACCGCCCGCGCCCGGACAAGCCGCCGGGGGACCTCGAGATCACCATCAAGGTGCGCCCGCACCCGTTCTTCCGCCGCGTGGGGGACGACGTCCTCTGCCAGGTTCCCATCAGCTTTCCGCAGGCCGCTCTCGGCGCGGAGCTCGAGGTGCCGACCCTCGACGGCAAGGGGAAGATGCGCGTCCCGTCGGGCACGCAGCCCGGGCAGGTGCTGCGCATCAAGGGGCGCGGCATTCCGCATCGCGCCGGCGTCGGCCGGGGCGATCAGCGTGTGGAGATCCTGCTGGACGTGCCGACCGATCTGACGCCGCGCCAGCGCGAGCTGCTCGAGGAGTTCGCCAGGGAGGGGGGCAACACCGTGCAGCCCCAGCCGCGCACGTTCGTCGAGCGGCTGCGGGATCTGTTCTGAGCCGCCGCTGAGGCGAAAATAAGCAACCGGTTCGCCCCGTTGGTCGAACGGGCGAAAGGATGCTCGCGCGATCGGCCTGGACCGTCTCATGCCAATGGCGGAAACTGTTCGCCGTCTCGGGCAGAATCGCGTGAATCAGACCTCCGAAAAGCTCCATCTCTACCAGCCTGGCTACCTGGTCCACGATGGGAGCGGCACCGTCTACCGGATCGTTCGCGAGCTCGGTCACGGTGGCATGGGCGCCGTCTACGAGGTCACCGATCGCAGCCTGAACGTGCGCTTCGCGATGAAGATGCTCCTGCGGGCCGACCACCGCGACCGCTTCGAGACCGAGGCGCGCGTCATCGCGCAGATCAACCACCGCAACGTCGTCGAGGTGGTCCGCCTGGGGCGAGAGCAGGACACGGGGCGATCCTTCTTCATCATGCGGTGGATCGACGGGCAGTCGCTCCAGGCGCAGCTGAAGAAGCACCGTCATTTTTCGCTGATGGCCGCGCTGAACATCGCCCGCGACATCCTCTCCGGGGTGGAGGAGCTGCACATGCGCGGCGTCATCCACTGCGATCTCAAGCCCGCTAACGTGATCCTCAGCCGGGGTCGAGACAACGAGCAGACGGCGAAGCTCATCGACTTCGGGATCGCCCGGCTCGAAGCCGAGAAGCAGCGCGAGGCGGGCTTTACCGGCACGCCGGCGTATGCGTCGGTCGAGCAGATCCGCAACCAGGACGTCACGCGCTCGTCGGACGTCTACTCCGTGGGCGTGATGCTCTACGAGATGCTCGCCGGCGCGCGCCCCTTCGGTTCGATCGACGAGCAGCTGCGCGGGCGCCCGGAAAGCCTGCGCACCTTCGGGGACGTTCCGCGCGCGCTGGACCAGCTCGTGGTCCGGATGCTCGCGCCGCGCGCCGACGACCGGCCGACGGTGACCCACGCCAACGCGCGCGTCGCCGAGCTCTTTCTCGCCCTCGCGCGCGGGTCGGAGCACGATCCGCGGGTCATCACCCTCCAGTCGCCCCAGCGGCCGGAGGCCATCACCCGCGCTGACATCTCGGCGCCGACCGATCCGGACGGCGAGAGCGTCACGGACTTCGTCCGCCGCGCGCGGGAGGAGGCCGAAGAAGCGCAGCGGCTGGCGGTGCTCGACGGTGACGTCGAGATCGACGATTCCGAGGACGGCGCAGCGGAGGAGCTGGCCTTGGCGACGACGGTCGCGCGCCGAATGCGGGGAGGACCTGGAAGGATCTCCCGCAGCCTTCGTTCGAGAGGCCGCCGAGCCTTCCCCAGCCCGTTCCGGTCAGTCGAGAGACCAACCTGGCGCCCGCCCACGCGCCGGCGGCGGACAGTGGCGCGAGCGGAGCCATCGAATACCTCGACGCCAAGCCGCTGACCTCGCGCCGCGCGCGTCGCATCATGAGCGACACGATGCCGATGAACGGCCCGCCGCTGTTCTTCGACGACGAGGCGGATGCGCGGCGCGATGCGGGAGGCGCCGCGCCCGTGGTGGCGTCACCGGTCGCCGCGAGACCAGCTGCAGCTCTCGCGGGCCAAGCTGCCGTCACCCCGTCGGGCGTTGTGGCGACGCGGACCAAGCGCGCCGAGGAGCTTCGCCTCCCGCCGGCCGGCGTGCGGCTGCGTCCCGAACAGAAGATCCTCGATCGACGGGGCCTGCCGCTGCGGTACCTGCTCCTCGGTTTCGTCGTGATCGCGCTGCTCGTCGCGGCGTTCCTCGCCTTCCACGGAAGGCCGTCATGACGCGCGACACGCCGCGGGGCCTCGGACCGCCGCCGCCGGCGGACGCCACCGATCCGTCGGTACTCGCCGAGCTCACGGATCCGGACGGGTTGTCGTTCGACGCCGAGACCGCGACCGAGCCGGGCGAGGCGGTGGACGCGCTTGCCGCGTTCGAGCAGCGCCGCAGGATCTACCCGCAGGCGGCGGGCTCGTCGTCGTCCGACGGCAGCGTGGCCGCTTCGTACCATGCCGTGCACGACGTCCCGCGTGCCCACCACGACACGCTGCCGAACGCTGTCTCCTCCGCGCCGGTCGTCGTCGATATCGTGACGGAGCGGGTCCCCCGGCCGGTGACCG
The DNA here is from genome assembly GCA_026225435.1 of Labilithrix luteola. Lineage (GTDB taxonomy): Bacteria > Myxococcota_A > Polyangia > Polyangiales > Polyangiaceae > JAMFST01. Next base: position 1,252 of record JAMFST010000861.1, on the reverse strand, counting down.
AGCCGGTGACGCTGTCGCGATCGGCGCCGGAGCGGGCGAACGACCGCGGCCGCGACGTTTCGACGTTTCCGCTGCCGCGCGAGCGCTTGCGCCGTCCGGTTCTGATCGCGGTGCTCGCGGCTCTGGCAGGCGTCGCGGCGCTCCTCGTCGTCGTCGTTCTGCGCGTCGCGGGCGGCTCGCCGGAGCACGGGACGACGGGTCAGCGCGCGGCCGCGAGCGAGGCCGCGCCGTTGGCCATCCCCGTGCCGCCACCGACCGCACCGTCCGCGACCGCCTTCGCGAATGACGTCGCGCCTACCCCCGCCGCGCCGGCGACGACGAGCGCCCCGCGCGAGCTCCCTCCGGTCAGACCGCTTGCTTCGTCGTCGCCCCGCGCTCGTCCGTCCGTCCCGCCGCCTTCTACCCCTTCAAACGCGACGCCTGCTACTGCGCGACCGGCGGGGGCCTTCGACGACCTCGTGCGAGAGACCAAGCCATGAGCACAACGATTCGAGTCATGCAGTCAACGCGCGCGGTGCGAGCGTTGTGTGCCGTCGGTGTTTCCTTCGCGGTGGTGAGCACGGCGTGCTCGGCGTACGCGCAAGGGGACAGCGGCACGGCAGCCGCCGCGGCTGCGGAGTCTCGCGGGCGGTACAAGGAGGGGGTCCAGCTGACGCACCAGCGCAAGTACGAGCTGGCGCGAGCGAAGTTCGTGGAGGCGATCGCTCTGGACGCGAACGACGCGGAGGCGGTTCTTTCGCTGGCGGTTGTGGAGACGGATCTGGGTCACCCGGTGGCTGCGTACGTGGCGCTGCGGCGGTACCTGCGGCATCCGAAGGCGGATGCTGCGACGGCGGCGAAGGCGAAGGCGCGGATGGTGCCGACGCTGGAAGCGAAGGTTGGGCAGATCGCGGTGACGGCGGCGCCTGGTGCGGAGGTGACGGTGGACGGGGTGAGCGCGGGGCGGGCGCCGCTGGAGGAGATGGTGGTGGTGCTTCCCGGGGCGCACGTGGTGGCAATAACGGGAGCTGGAGGGGCTTCGCAGACGGTGGAGGTTGGGGCGGGGGGAAACGTGGCGGTGACGTTGGCGGCCGTTGAACCCGTGGCGGCGCCGGTGGGTCCTATTGTTACGGATGTACAGGCGGGTGTCGGGCCGGCGATGGTGCCGAGCGGGGGGGGGGGTGGCGGCGGCGGTGGTTGGAGCGGGGCGAAGATCGGGACGGTCGTGGGGCTGGGGGCGCTCGCGGTGACGGGAATCGTAATTGGCGTGGTG
>JAMFST010000096.1 GCA_026225435.1 Labilithrix luteola | reverse complement strand
GCCTCGGGGACGCCGCTCCCCTCGTCCTCCACGTCGACGTGGTTGAAGGGATCGGCGCTGCGCATGCGCAAGGTGACCACGCCGCCGCGCGGGGAGAAGGCGATGGCGTTCATCACCAGGTTGGTGAGCACCTGGGAGAGATCGTCCGAGCGGGGGACGCGGGCGGAGCCGTCGCCGGTGACGACCAGGCGAACGCCAGCGCGGTGAGCCTCGACCTTCAGACCGAGGAGCACCTCGGCGAGGATGGCCTGGAGCGCGTCGTCGCGGTCGATGTCGACGCCGGCGCCGATGGCCCGACGCGACAGATCGCGGGCCGCCCGGGCGCGCTCCTCGACCACCCCGAGGGCGTAGTGGATCGACTCGAGCGAGGCCCCTTCGGCGCGCGCCTCGGCGACCCAGCCGAGGATGACGGTGAGCGCGTTGGAGACATTGTGCAGCGCGCCGGCGACGTCCCGGTGCGGATCGCCTGCGGGCGTGCTGGGATCGTCCTTGCCCTGGCGACTCACGAGCGCGGAAGGCTACGCGAATCGACGAGCTGGTTCGAGCTTAACGAAAATTTTACGCTCCGCTCGTCAGACGCGCGGATCACGCCCCGCGGCCGAAGGAGGCGGATCCGAGATCAGCTCCTGAGGCGCGCGCGAGACGCTGGCGATGTGGCCGCGCACCGCCTCGACGAGGACGGCGTCGCCGATGGAGAGCGGGACGTCCGCACGGGCCACCAGCTCCACCATCCCGTTCTGCAGCGCGATACGCACGCGGTACGGACCGACGAGGCGCGAGAGAGCGTCGACCGGCTCGACGATGCGACCGACGCGGCCGACCGTCTCCAGCGCCACGACCTCGTCGCTGGCGCCGTTTCGCCGCACCCGCCTGCCCGCGCGGACCCACATGATCGACGCCACCACGGCGATGACGGCGCCCAGGCTGGCCACGCCGGCGGCGATGGTCCCGACCAGCGCTCCGCCTGCGCCTGTAGCGCCTGTCGTCACGCCATCACCCCCGAGCCGCTCATTCGTCAAGAAGCTGCGCTGCTTCTCCTTCCGCGGCAAGCACTTCGAGAGCGCGCTTGGCGGCTTCCAGCGTGATGTTGCGCGCCTCGACGATGAGCGCGGCGACCCGCTCGACGAAGTCTCCGGTCGCTCCGGCAGCGAGAGCCACGGCGCGCGCGTGCAGCCCCATGTGCCCGCGCTGGATGCCGTCGCTGGCGAGCGCACGGACGGCGGAGAGGTTGGAGGCGAGGCCGATGGCGGCGACGATCATCGCCAGATCACCGGCGCTGGTGGTGTCGAGGACGCGCAGCGAGGCGCGCGCGCCGGGGTGCACGCGGAGGGTGCCGCCAACGGTGCCGAGCGACATCGGCATCTCCAGCTTGCCGACGAGGAAGTCGCCATCGCGACGCCAGATGGCGAGCGGCGCGTACTGCCCGTTGCGCGCGGCGTAAGCGTGGGCGCCGGCCTCGACCGCGCGCCAGTCGTTGCCAGTGGCGATGACCACCGCGTCGACGCCGTTCATGATCCCCTTGTTGTGAGTGGCGGCGCGGTACGGATCGAGCTCGGCGAAGCGCGAGGCGTTGACGATGCCGTCGAGCACCTCGTCGCCGTCCATATCGTCGGTCGCGAGGACGTCCTTGGGGACGCGGCAGGTGATGCGGACGTTTCGCTTGTCGCAGAGGTTCGAGAGGATGCGCAGACCGAAGCGACCGCCGGACAGCTCGGCGACGAGCGGCGCGACCGCCTCGGCGACGGTGTTCACCAGGTTGGCGCCCATGGCGTCGCGGCAATCGATCAGCAGGTGGACGACCATCATGCGGTCGGCGGGGGTGCCGAGGCGGCGCACCTCGAGCCCGCGCGTGCCGCCTCCGCGAGCGACCAGCCCGGGGATGCTGCGGTCGGCCAGGCGGAGGATCTCGGCCTGGTGGGCGAGGATGTTCCTCTCCGCGTGGTCCTGATCGGTGACGTCGATCAGCTGGATCTGGCTGATCATGACCGGCTCGTCGACCTCGGCGGTGAAGCCGCCCCCCTCGCGCACCAT
>JAMFST010000095.1 GCA_026225435.1 Labilithrix luteola | reverse complement strand
CGGGCCGCCGGTGGCGACCGTGCCGATGGTGGTGGAGGTGGTCACCGTCTGCACCGCCTCGACGCCCCCGACGCTGCTGCCGACCGGGTCGGCGCTCTTCTCGCCGAGCGCGATGTACGTCGAGTAGCTCTGCTTCGGCCAGCCGGACGCGGTGTGGCTGCCGTCCGGTCCACCGTACCAGGAGCTGCCGTTGGCCTGGTAGGCCGTCTGCCCGAGGAAGCCGAACTCCGCGCCCCAGGCGAGCCGCGGGTCGTTGGTCGGCGTGCTGGTGTCGTTGAAGGCGTACTGGATGGTCTGGTACGGCCAGTTGAAGTCGCACGGCATGAGCGAGTCGAGGTCACCGCCGTTGCTGGTGCTGCAGGCGTTGCCCTGCGCGCTGGTGGTGCCCCAGCGGTCGATTCCCCAGTAGCCGCCCGCGTCGTGCTGCGCGATCGTCTGCGTCTGCACGATGCCCATCGCCGCGTCGATCGTCTGTGTCCAGATCTCGGCGTAGGGGACGGTGTTCGGGGTGTCCCAGGTCCACGAGCTGTTGAAGGTGACGCCCGCGTTGCCGGTGGTGGTGAACTTGTAGCGGTCGCCCCAGCCGACGCCGGCGATGACCGAGTGCGAGTCGAGATCCGCGCTGCCGTCGAAGAGCATCTCGCCGTACGGTGCGCGCGAGTCGGACTCGACGGCGTTGGCAGGGACCGCCGAGAGATCCCAGGTGACGGCCCATAGCGGGTCGTCGTGGCCGCTCGAGAAGACCCAGTCGATGGTGACCGGCACGTCGTAGCGCTTGTTCGGCGTGGCGGCGGTCGTCATCGCGTAGCGCGGGTAGGTCTGCGTGAAGCGGAAGATGGCGTGGTTGCGCCCCTCGAACAGGCGAGTCCAGGTGCCGGGGAAGAAGTGGCCGAGCGGCGAGTCGTCGGCGCTGATTCCGTCGGTCCCCTCGCTGCGGTGGGCGACGACGTAGCCGAAACCGCCGAACGAGGTCGGGGGCGCGTGCGCGGTGCGGGTGGTGCCGCTGCTGGTCACGTAGTCGAGCTCGCGCAGCTCTCCGCCCCGCGAGCCGCCGGCGCCGCTGGTGCCGTCGTTGTGCGCGAGGACCGCGCTGCGGCTCTCGTTCTGGCTGTCGCGCCAGGTGAAGCGATCGCTGGGGAGACCGTCGACGACGACGTCGTGGGTGATCTGCAGCGGCGCGGAGGGGGAGATGGACGTGGTGCCGAAGGCAGGCGGCGGGTTGATCGCGCCGGCGTCGACGGAGGCATCGACGGGCGCGAAGCTGGCATCGGTGGGCGCGCTCGCGTCCGAGGTGCCGCTGACGCTGGTGACCGTGGTGCCACCCGAGCCGCTCGAAGGAGCCGAGGCGTCGGCGCTCGAACCGCTGGAGACCGGCGCGCAGCCGCCCGCGTCGCTCGCTTCCACCGGGCTCGAAGCATCGGACGAGCCTTCGCCTTCACCCGGCTGCGAGCCGAGCCCGACCGGAGCAACGCACGCCGCGAGGCTCATGAGGGGGAGCGAGACCAGACCGACCATCCACGAACGCATCGCTTTTTCTTCGTCCTTCTGACGCCGTGAAGCGCGTCGACGGATCAGAACGGCGCTTCTCGCGGAAACTTCAATGGTTCGCCGCGTCATCTGTTGATGAGTAGGACTCACCACCATCCACCGCTCTTTTTGCCGTCTCTCCCGGATGACAGCGCCGACGAGATGAGCGTACCTTTTCAGCCCGATGAACGAGCCGAGGGTGCCGAGATGAGCGAGATGCCGCACGAAGCGAGCAAAGGTGCGACGGCGGACGACATCCAGCACACCGGTCGCGCGAGCGTCTACGAGCTGTTTCACTCCTGGGCGCGGCAGACGCCGGACGCGCTCGCCATCGAGAGCGCCGGACGCGCCATCAGCTACGCGCAGCTCGACACCCGCGTGCGCGCCCTGGCCAATGCGCTCCACCAGCAGGGCCTGCGTCGCGGCGACCGGCTGGCGATCCTCTCGGAGAACCGCCCGGAGTACATCGAGACGATGCTCGCGGCGGCCGCGCTCGGCGTGATCGTCGCGTGCCAGAACTGGCGCCTCTCGGTGCCGGAGCTCGAGCACTGCGTGAAGCTGGTCACGCCGAAGATGGCCTTCGTCTCGCCGCGCCACGCCGCGCTCTTCGCGGCGGCGAAGACCGGAGTGGGCGACGTGCTCGAGATCGGCGCGGCCTACGAGGCGCTCCTCGCCAGCGGCAACAGCGACGGTCTTCCGTCCGTCGACGTGCAGGGCGAGGACGGGATCATCATCATCTACACCAGCGGCACCACCGGCATGCCCAAGGGGGCGCTCGTCAGCCACCGCGCGGAGATCGCCCGCATGACGGTGCTGCGCATGGACATGCGGGTCGACGAGGAGGATCACTTCGTCGCCTGGGCCCCGATGTTCCACATGGGCTCGGCCGATCAGCTCCTCGGCTCGCTCATGGGCGGCGCCGCGGTCATCTGCGTCGACGGCTTCGACTGCCGCGTCATCGTCGACGCCATCCGCGATCACAAGCTCGGCTGGCTGCTCCTCATGCCCGGCACCATCGAGCCGGTGCTGCAGATGGTGCTCGCCGAGGGGACCGTCCCGCGCGGGATCAAGGCGTGCGGCGCCATGGCCGATCTCGTCCCCATGAAGCTCGTGGCCGAGCTCAGCGGAGCGCTCCGCTCGCCGTACCTGAACAGCTTCGGCGCCACCGAGACCGGACTGTGCCCGGGCTCGCGCCGTCTTCTCCCGCCCGGCGTGATCCCGACCTCGCTATCCAAGCGACAGAGCTCGCTGTGCGAGCTGCGCATCGTGGACCCCGAGGGGAACGAGGTCCCCGACGGCCAGCCGGGCGAGATCTCGGTGCGCGGTCCCACGCTCTTCAGCGGCTACTGGAACGCGCCGGAGACCAACGCTCGCGATTTCGCCGGCGGGTGGTTTCGCATGGGCGACATGTTCCGCCGCAACCCGGATCGCACGTACGACTTCGTCGACCGCGTGAAGTACATGATCAAGTCGGGCGGCGAGAACATCTACCCCGCCGAGATCGAGCG
>JAMFST010000860.1 GCA_026225435.1 Labilithrix luteola | reverse complement strand
GCCTCGTCTCGCGCGGCCCCTGGCAAGGGGGCTGGATGCCCTTCGCGCCGGGCGCGCGCACCGTCTCGCCGGACGGCAAGCGGAACGGCCGCCCGCTGCTGCGCGAGAGCGGCCCGGAGATCCGCGGAGTGCTCGACTACCTGCTCTTCCCCAACCTGTTCCTCAGCTTGCAGCCCGATTATCTCCTCACCTACCGGCTCGAGCCGGCAGCGGTCGATCTTACCTACGTCGTCTTCGAGATCCTCTTCCACCCGCGCTTCGCCGGCGATGCGGACTTCGTCTCCGCGGATGTCGTCGCCTTCTGGGAGACGACCAACCGGCAAGACTTCGTGGTGTGCGAGCGGCAGCAGATCGGCATCGCTGCGCCTGCCTACGTCCCCGGTCCGTACATCGCCGAGGAGGAAGGAATGTACGAATTCGACAAGATCGCCGCCCAGCGCTACGTCGACCCGTGAATCAGAAGCGGCCCGCGATCCCGTTTCCGGTGAAGGTCAACCTCGGCGACGCATCGGCCGGCGCTTCGTGGCTGCGCTTGCCGAGCACGTCGACGAGCCCCCACACGAGGCCGGCGGCGGCGACGACTCCGCCGGCGACGAAGGCGACGTTGGCGCCGGTGGCGAAGCTCTGCGCCGAGCTGTAGTCCGCCGACGCGGGAGACTTGAACGGCTCGTCGCGCGCGTCGACGTAGCGCGCGTGCGAGACCACACCGAGGACCACCCCGGCGCCGATGCCGGCCACGCCCGCGCCCGCGACGACCCAGGGGACCACGCTCGGCCGCCGACGCTGCTCCTCTGCGCGCTCGGCCGCCTGTCGCGCTCGCTCGGCGTCCCGGCGCGCTTGCTCGACCCGCGCTCGCTCCTCGTCCCGCTGCCGCTCGAGCGCCTGGCGGTCGCCGACCTGCTTCTGCAGGGTGGCGACCCGCTGCTCGATCGAGCGACGGTCGGACGCGCCCGGCTCGCGCGCCAGGTACCGGGTGTACGCGTCGATCGCCTTGTCGACGTTGCCCGATCCTTCGTAGGCGCGCGCCAGGTTGAAGAGGAGGATGGGCTCGGCGTGGAGCGCGTACGCGCGGGTGAGCAGGTCGGCGGCGTCCTGGAAGCGCCCCTCGTCGTAGGCGCGCGTGCTCTGGCGATAGAGCGCGATGGCCTGCTCGTTCGCCGCGCGCTCGGTAGCCGCGGAACGGGGCGCGCCGCTCGCCGGACGAGCAGGAGAAAGGGAGAGGACGAGGACCGTGGCCGCGAGCGCGTGACAGCAGCTCGCTTGCCGCATGTCGCCAGGCTACGATGGCGCGGATGACCGGTCTACCGGCGCGGCTCGGACGCTACGAGATCCTTGGCGATCTCGCCGTCGGAGGCATGGCGGAGATCCTTCTGGCCCGCGTGGTCGGCCCGAGCGGCTTCGAGCGGCCGGTGGTGATCAAGCGCATCCTCCCGCACCTGGCGCGGCAGGAGGGGTTCGTCGCCATGTTCCTCGACGAGGCGCGCATCGCCGCGGCCGTCCGCCACCACAACGTCATCCACGTGGAGGAGCTGCAGCGCGGAGACGACGGCCTGTACCTCGTCATGGAGTACCTCGAGGGGGAGAGCGCGGCGGGGTTGATGCGGCGGCTCTTCAGCCGCGACGAGACACTCGATCTCGGGCTCGCCGCCTACCTCGTCGCCGAGTCCTGCGCCGGGCTGCACGCGGCGCACGAGATGACCGACGCGGAGGGGACGGTGCAGCACGTGGTGCACCGCGACGTGTCGCCGCAGAACCTCTTCGTCACCTACGACGGGCAGGTGAAGGTGCTCGACTTCGGCGTGGCCAAGGCGGCCGACCGCATCACGCGGACCGAGGTGGGGCAGCTCAAGGGGAAGTTCGAGTACATGTCGCCGGAGCAGTGCAGCTCGCAGCCGATCGACCGCCGCTCGGACATCTTCGCGCTCGGCATCGTGCTCTACGAGCTGACCACCGGGCGGAAGCTCTTCAAGCGAGAGAGCCCGGCGGAGACGGTGCGCGCCATCTGCGACCACGGGATCCTGCCCCCCTCGCGGCTGCAGGAGGACTACCCGCCGGCGCTCGAGCGCATCTGCCTGCGCGCGCTCGAGGCCGCGCCCGGGGATCGCTATCCAACCGCGCTCGACATGCGGCGCGAGCTGCTGGCGTTCCTTCGTTCGCGCGACCTCCCGCACGAGCCGGGCGAGGAGATGTCGCGGCTGATGAACGCGATCTTCGCCGACCGCGTCGCCGAGAAGCGCGAGATCCTCCGCCGCGTGCGCTCCGGCTCGAAGGTCACGCACGTGCCTGCCGGGGAGATCGACGAAGGGGTGGAGATCGCGCAGGCGCCGGAGCCGACGGACGTGGGGGGCTCGGCGACGCGGACCGACGTCGACGTCCGTGCCGCGGCGGCTCCACGCTCGCGATGGGTGGCGACCGTGGTCGCCGGCGGGGTGGTCGCGGCCGCCGCGGCGCTCCTCGACGCGACGGTCGTGCATCGCCCGGTCGCGAGCGCGGCGCCGGCCACCGCGGTGATGACGGTGTCCTCCGCACCGCCTCTGCCCGCGGCGGTACCGTCCGCATCTGCCGCGCCGCCCGCACCGGAGCCGAGCGCGGAAGCGGCAGCAGCGGGGGCACCTGCGGCAGCGCCGCCCGTCAAGCCCAAGGCCAACCCGAGGGGCACGGCGAAGGCGAAGGACGCCGCTGCCACCGGCCCCTGGACGAAGTGGCATTGAGCCACCGACGTCGCGAGGCTACGATCGCCGTCGTACATGGCAGTGGTGGACAAGGAGGCAGGATCGACGGTGGCGCAGAGCGTCCCGACCGAGCACGTCAGCCGTAGCCGCATCTTCACCCTCGCCATCACCTCCGGCCCGGACAAGGGCAAGCGCGTCGTCCTCGACGGGCGGAGCACCACCCGCGCGCTGGTCGGCCAGAGCGAGGTGTGCGACGTGCGCCTCGCCGATCGCGAGGTGTCCCGCCGGCACGCGGCCTTCGACCACCTCGGCTCCTCGCTCCGGCTGACGGATCTCGGGTCGACCAACGGCACCTTCGTCGACCGCGTGCGCGTCGTCGAGGCGCTCCTCACGGGCGGGGAGATGGTGCGTGTCGGCAGCTCGGTCTTGCGCATCGACGACGCCGATGCCGACAGCAGCCAGGCTCCGTCCAGCTCCTCGCCGTCCGTGGCGCCGCGTCCGACCGGGTTCGGCCGGGTGGTCGGGGCGAGCCGCGCGCTGGTCGCTCTCTACCCGCTGTTCGAGCGCCTCGCCGCGGCCACCGTTCCGGTGGTCATCGAGGGGGAGACTGGCACCGGCAAGGAGGCGCTCGCCGAGGCGCTGCACGAGATGGGGCCGCGGGCGAAGCGCCCTTTCATCATCTTCGACTGCACCGCGGTGCCGCCAGCGCTCATCGAGTCGGAGCTCTTCGGGCACGAGCGGGGCGCCTTCACCGGCGCCACCGGCAGCCGCCGCGGGGTCTTCGAGCAGGCGCACGGCGGGACGCTCTTCATCGACGAGATCGGCGACCTCGAGCTGTCGCTGCAGCCGAAGCTGCTGCGCGCCATCGAGCGCTCGGAGATCCGCCGGGTCGGCGGCGACGGCTGGATCTCGGTCGACGTGCGCATCGTCTCGGCCACCCGGCGCGATCTCGATCGCGAGGTGGAGGAGGGGCGCTTCCGCGAGGACCTCTTCCACCGCCTGGCGGTGGCGCGGGTCGAGCTCCCGCCGCTCCGACATCGTCAGGGGGACGTGCGCGTCCTCGCGCCGCACTTCTGGCAGCAGCTGGGCGGCGATCCGGCGCAGCTGACCGAGCCGCTCCTGACGCGCTGGGAAGCGGCGACCTGGCCGGGGAACGTGCGCGAGCTGCGTAACGCGGTGGCGCGGCAGATCGCGCTGGGCGACCTCGGGCAGCCGGCGGTCAGCGCCTCGCTGGAGAGCGCCGCCGGCGGCGGGTGGACGGCGCTGGTCGAGGAGCTGGTGCGCGCCAAGCTCCCCTTCCCGCTGGCGCGCGACCGCGTGCTCGAGCTGTTCACCGAGCACTACGTGAGCCATCTCCTCGGACTGCACGGCGACAACGTGGCCCGCGCGGCCGCCGCCTCGGGCATCGGCCGGCGCTACTTCGAGAAGCTGCGCGCGCGGAAGAACGAGAAGTGAACGCCCGCCGCCTGGTCCCTGCGCTCACCGTCGCCCTCGCGGCCGCCGTCGTGCTGGGCATCGCGGTCGGCGTCGGCTGCAGCGTGCCCGCCCTCGACCTCGCGAGCAAGAAGTGCCAGACCGACGGCGATTGTACGGATGGGCGGAGCTGCTCCAGCGCCGGCGAGTGCCTGGCGACGACGATCATCACCCCCACGGCCGACAGCGGCCCCGTCGACGCCGGACCGCCGGATTTCTGCCAGCGCATCCCGGCGTTCACCGGCACGCAGACGGTCGACGGGCTCGACACGGATCTCGGCTCGCTCCCGATCCTCCACTACGGCTGCATGGCG
>JAMFST010000859.1 GCA_026225435.1 Labilithrix luteola | reverse complement strand
GATCGAAGAGGCGTTCACCGGACACGCGCTGGTGAACGTGCTCGGTCGCCGCCGCGAGGTGGAGGCGCGCTTCCTGGCGAAGAACGAGGAGCTCTACGAGGCGAGCTTCCGCGCGCAGTTCATCAGCAGCATGATCAGGCCGGTGGTCACCTTCGTGGGGAACCTCAACTCCGTCGCCTTCGCGGTGGTCGGCGGGCTACGCGTGGCCAGCGGCGCGATGCCTCTCGGCGGCGTGCAGGCGGTCATCCAGTACTCGCGGCAGTTCACCCAGCAACTGAGCCAGCTCGCCTCGATGGCGAGCGTGCTCCAGTCGGGCGTCGCGTCGGCCGAGCGCGTGTTCGAGTTCCTCGACGCGCCGGACCAGGCGCCCGATCCCGACCCCGCGCTCCCTCTGCCGACCGTGCGCGGCGAGGTCCGCTTCGAGGACGTCGCCTTTCGCTACCAGCCCGACCGCCCGCTGATCGCGGATCTCTCGCTCGTCGCCCGGCCGGGACAGACCGTCGCCATCGTCGGCCCCACCGGTGCGGGCAAGACCACGCTGGTGAACTTGCTCCTCCGGTTCTACGAGCTCGATCGCGGCCGCATCCTGATCGACGGCACCGACATCGCCCGGGTCGCCCGCGACGACCTGCGCTCGCGGTTCGGCATGGTCCTGCAGGACACGTGGCTCTTCGGCGGGACCCTCCGCGCGAACATCGCCTACGGCAACCCGAACGCGACCGAGGACGAGGTGATCGCCGCCGCCAGGGCCGCCTACGTCGATCGCTTCGTGCACGCGCTGCCGGACGGCTACGACACGGTCATCGCCGACGATGCCGGCAACATCAGCGCTGGCGAGAAGCAGCTCATCACGCTGGCGCGCGCGTTCCTCGCCGATCCCGCCATCTTGATCCTCGACGAGGCGACGTCGTCGGTCGACACGCGCACCGAGGTCCTCGTCCGCCAGGCGATGGCCAGGCTGCGCGAACGTCGCACGAGCTTCGTCATCGCCCACCGCCTCTCGACGATTCGCGACGCCGACGTGATCCTGGTCATGGAAGACGGATCCATCGTCGAGCAGGGCACCCACCCTGAGCTCCTCGCTGCGGCCGGCGCCTACCACGCGCTCTACACCGCGCAGTTCCGCGAGCCGGCGTCGTAGCCCCGAGAGCTCCTCGAATCAAGCCGCGGCGCGGAACCGGGGCGAAGGCGTGACGGCGGGGACGTGACGCGCCGCCGCGATGCGACGGAAGAGCGCAGGAGCGACGCCGAAGACGCGCTTGAACGCCTTGGAGAAGGCGAACTCGGAGGCGTAGCCGATCGACGTGGCGATGGCGGAGAGCGTGGCATCGCCAGCATCGACGGCGGCGAGACGCGCCTGGGCGAGCTCGAGTCGATGCACGGTGAGCCAGCGGCGCGGTGAGGTGCCGGTGGCGCGACGGAAGCGGCGCGCGAAGGGGGCCCGGGAGAGGCCGGCCACACGAGCGAGCGCGGCGACCGTCCAGGAGCGCGCGGGATCCTCCGTCATCGCGACGAGGGCTCGAACGACGTGCTCGTCCGTCTTCCGCCCCGTCGCCTTGGTCGCCACCGTGGCCGTGACCCTCGTCATCGCGCTCATCCTTCGAGCGTCGCGCAGCTTGCCGCCTTCGTCCACCGGGCGGGCGCGAATCGAGACGCCTGGACATGCGAAGCGCGCGTGCGGGACATGGCGGCGGCCTCCCGACGTGTCCATCCTCCGCCTCATGCCCGAAGCGCTCCTCCTCGATCGCGACCGCACCGAGATTCGCGTCGGTGCTGATGTTGAGGACCGCGCCGCCACCGGCCAGGGTAACACCGGTGTAGGTATTCGTGCCGGAGAGCTTGGTCGTGCCCGTGCCGTCGAGCGTCAAGACCGACGTTCCGGCGCCGGTTACAATCGGCGCACTGATC
>JAMFST010000858.1 GCA_026225435.1 Labilithrix luteola | reverse complement strand
CGGCGCGAGGCTCCTCCGGCTTCACCTTCGACGAAGCCTTCGGGGCCACCTTCACCGGCGGTGCGATGCCCGTCCCGGCGTTCGGCGTCGCCGGTTTCTCCCGCATCGGGAGCGGGCCGTGGCTGGCCGGCGAGCTCGCCGCCAGCTGGCTGCCGCACTCCGTCCTCACCGCTCGCCCGGGCGGCACCTTCGACGGCGGCTGGGCGACCCTGGGCTACTGCCCCACCGTCGCCGCCTCCTCTTCCGGGCGCGCCTCGCTCGTCGGCTGCGCCCGCGGCGGGCTCGCCGTCACCCGCGCCACCGGCTCCGGCGTCGACGTGAGCGAGAGCTCGACGCTGATCTACGGCCTCCTCGGCGTGGCCGCCCGCGGCCGCATCGCCCTGATCGGCCCGCTCGGCGCCTCCCTGGAGCTCGCCGGCTACGCCCCGGTCGACCGCCCGGAGTTCTTCGTCCGCACCGGATCGGCCCACGGCGACGTCTTCTCCGCCAGTCGCGTCTTCGGCGCGGTGAGCGCCTTCCTCGAAATTCGCGGCCTTTGATAATTTTGCCGTCCCCGCGCGGTGACCTCTCGTGACTCCGTCCGTCGCGTCTCTCTTCACCGAGCACGCCCGGTACGTCGGTCGCCTCCTGCGCTTCATGGGCGTGCGTGAGCCGGATCTCGAGGATGCGTGCCAGGAGGTGTTCATGGTCGTTCATCGCAAGATCGACACGCTGCGCCCCGAGGCTTCGCCGCGCGCCTGGCTGTACGGCATCTGCGTGAACGAGGCGCGCCGGCGGCGGCGGAGCACGGCACGCAACGCGACCGACGAGCTGGACAGCCAGACCAAGCTCCCGGTGGTGGAGAGCTCACTCGAGCAGCGGCGGACGGCGCGTCAGACCTCGCTCGCGCTCCTCGAGGTGCTCGACGAGGACAAGCGCGAGGTGTTCCTGCTGCACGACGTGGAGCAGCTGCCGATGCGCGAGATCTGCGAGGCGCTGTCGATCCCGCTGCAAACGGGCTACTCGCGGCTGCGGCTCGGGCGCGAGCGGCTGCAGGCGGCGGTGGCGCAGATGAAGGCGCAGACGATGCGGGAGGAGGCCTCATGAGCACGCCGCACGAGGAGCCGCTGCCGGAGCTGCCGGAGGATCTGCGCGCGCTGGTGAGCGGGATGCAGGACGATCCGCTCGAGGAGGACCGCGTCGCCCGCGTGCGCGAGCGGCTCGGTCCGGTGCTCCCACCGGCGGGAGGTGCGGGTCCGGCGAGATCGGGCCTCGGCGCGAAGCTGGCTGCTGTCGGCGTGATCGCGCTGATCGGGCTCGGCGGATACCTCGCGACGAGATCCTCGGCACCGAGCGCGCCGCTGGCGTCGGCGGCCGGCAGCAGCGCTGTGCCGTCGGCGACCGACGCCGGGACCGTGGCGGCGAGCGCTCCGCCCGACGATCCGCCCGCCGCCGCGGCGGTCCTCGCCGATCCGGTGCCCTCCGCATCCGCAGTCACCGCGACCCCGCCGCCCGCCGCCGCGAAGCCCGGCGCTCGCGCCGCCGCCGATCCGGACGACGTCGTCGCCGAGGAGGACATCCTCCACCGAGCCCGCGCTGCGCTCGCCACCGCCCCGCAGCAGGCGCTCGATCTCACCGACGCGCACGCGAAAAAGTTCCCCCGCGGGGTCCTCACCCAGGAGCGCGAGGTCGTCGCCATCGACGCGCTCGGTCGCCTCGGTCGCAGCCACGAGGCCGCCGATCGCGCCGCGCGCTTTCGCGCCCGCTTCCCGCGCTCTCCCTACGTACAGGAGCTCAAAAATCGTGGCCTCGTGGAGTAGATCACTCTTTTTTGATAATTCCGCTGCGCCTGCGTGGTCACGTCTAGGAGCCTCGAATGATCAACTCGTCACGCACCGGTGCGGCGCTCATCGGGTCGATGGCGGCAGGCGCGTGCCTGCACTGCGGCACCACACAGGAGG
>JAMFST010000857.1 GCA_026225435.1 Labilithrix luteola | reverse complement strand
CGCACGGAGTCGGGTCGCCGCTACCTTCACACCCTCAAGGGAAACACCGCCGCCTTCGGACTGGCGCGCATGAGCGAGCAGTGTCACCTGCTCGAGGAAAAGCTCGAGTCGCACGACGACGTGGCGCTCGAAGGCGAGGTTCGTGACCTGTCCGCGAGCTGGAAACGCCTGGGGACCACCTTCCGTGGGATCCTCGGCGACGTCGCAACCGACTGCCTCGAGGTGGACCACGAGGAGTACGAGACAGTGCTGGCGATGCTCGGCCGCGAGACACCCGCGGTCCACGTGCACGCCGTGATGACGAGCTGGCTGCACGCGTCGGCCACCCGGCGGCTCGAGCAGCTGGCGGATCACGGGCGCGCGGTGGCAGCGCAGCTAGGCAAATCACCTGTGGAGATCACTGTCGACGCCGCCGGCGTTCGCTTCGACGCCGACCGGATGCACGAACTGTCGAGCGCGCTCGTCCACCTCGTGCGCAATGCCATCGACCACGGCCTCGAGTCGCGCGAGCAGCGTCAGCAGGCGGGCAAGAGCGAGGCTGGTCGGATCACGCTGCGGGCGCGTCGGTACGGCGGGCAGCTGGTCCTCACCATCGCCGACGACGGGGCGGGGATCGATTGGGAGAAGCTCGGAGCGAAGGCACGCGCGCGCGGGCTGCCCTGGAGCAGCGACGCGGATCGGGTCGAAGCGCTCTTCGCCGACGGCGTCAGCTCACGTGACGAGGTGACGAGTCTCTCTGGTCGCGGCGTCGGGCTGGCTGCGCTACGCCAGGCGTGTCGCAGCCTCGACGGCCACCTCGAGGTGTACAGCGAGCCTGGCCGCGGGACGCGTGTGGTGCTCACGGTTCCAGACGCCAGCGAATCTTCCGTCGAGCGGAGCGGGATCTTCCCCGCAGCCAACTGCACCGAGGGACCTGTAGGTCCTCTCGACGGTGCGCCGGCTGCTCTGGCTCGCCCGCGCGCCGTGGCAGCCCTGCCCACGTGAGGACAGATCTTCCACGAGCGCGGTTCGAGTTTTCGCGAAAGGTGAACAAGATCGCCTAGCATCGCGCTCGCACATGATCCCCGATCCGCTCGCGCTCGTCGGCACGACCGTCGCTGAGAAGTATCGCGTCGATGCCGCCGTCGGGGAGGGGGGCTTCGCCATCGTCTACAAGGCGACCCACCTGGTCTGGCAACGGCCGGTGGCGCTGAAGGTGTTCCGCGCGCTCGGCGAGGTGCGCGAGGACCAGCGCGACGCCATCATGCAGACCTTCATCGCCGAAGGAAGGCTGCTGGCGGATCTGTCGGAGCGCTCGGCGGTCTTCGTCCAGTCGCGCGACGTGGCCACGCTGATGACGCCGGACGGGCAGTGGATGCCCTACCTGGTGCTCGAGTGGCTCGAAGGGCAGACGCTGGAGGACTTCCTCACGGAGCGTAACGAGAGGGGGCAGCGCGGCGAGAGCGGCCAGCCGCCCAGCGGCTTCGCCGAGATGATGCAGCTGCTCCAGCCGATCGGCGAGGGGCTGGCCATCGCTCACGCGCGCGGCGTCGCCCACCGCGACGTCAAGCCGTCGAACATCTTCCTCGTCGGCAAGGGGGCCGACCGCACCACCAAGCTGCTCGACCTGGGCATCGCCAAGGTGGTGCAGGACGCGCAAGCGGCGGATGCCGGCGGCTTCCGCAAGACCACCGGCGCGGTCACCTCCTTCACCCCGATGTACGGCGCGCCCGAGCAGTTCGCCCGCTCCAACGGCCCCACCGGCCCGTGGACGGACGTGTTCGCGCTGACCCTGGTGATGCTCGAGGTGATGAGCGGCCGCTACGCCCTGTCCGGCGACGACCTCACCCAGATCGCCTGGGCGGCGTGCAACCCGATCGACCGGCCGACGCCGCGCGCGCTCGGTCTGCAGGTGAGCGACGAGATCGAGGCGGTGTTCGCCCGCGCGCTGGCGGTGAAGACGACCGACCGCTTCGCCTCCGTGGGCGAGCTGTGGGACGCGCTGCGCGTCGCGTCGGGTGGCGTGGTCGGCGCGGCGCTGCGCGGGCCGAGCTCCAGCTTGCTGCCGGTCGTCCCCGGCTCCGGCGCGCCGCACCTGCTCGAGGCGGCCGGGAACGCGCGCACCATCACCGCCGCGTCGAGCCTCCCGTCGCTCCCGATGCTCCCCTCGAACGATCCGCCGAAGAAGCCGTCGCCGGTCGCGATGGGCGCGG
This sequence comes from Labilithrix luteola, assembly GCA_026225435.1. Classification (GTDB taxonomy): domain Bacteria; phylum Myxococcota_A; class Polyangia; order Polyangiales; family Polyangiaceae; genus JAMFST01. The sequence continues at coordinate 928 of JAMFST010000857.1, read as the reverse complement.
TCGGTGTCGTCGCGGCGCTCGCCCTCGGGGGTGGAGCGCTCTTCTTCCTCACCCGCGGCTCGCGGCACGACGCGACGACGGCGACGACCGCCACCAGCGCGACGGCACCGACGGGATCCATCGCGGGGAACCTCTCCGCGCCGACGAAGAGCGCGAGCGGCGCCGTGCCCGATCCTCCGGTCGCCGCTGCCATGCCCACCTGCCCGGTCGGCATGATCGTCATCCCCGGCGGCCCGTTCTTCATGGGCTCCGACGAGCCCGACCCGACCTTCCCCGCGCGCGACGAGCCGGCGCACAAGGTGAAGCTCGCCCCGTATTGCATCGACCGCTTCGAGGTGAAGACCTCGGACTTCCTCGCGCTGAGCGACACCTCGACGATCAAGCGCAGCACCGGCAAGAACAACTTCGATGGCTTCGACCGCCTCAAGGACGCCGAGCGCGAGGCCTACGATTCGCTGTGCACCTCGCGCGATCCGAAGAAGTTCGCCGACTACCCGATCAACTGCGTCGACCACGGGATGGCGAAGGCCTTCTGCGAGGCCAAGGGGAAGCGCCTGCCAACCGAAGCGGAGTGGGAGTTCGCCGCGCGTGGCCCCGATCAGCGCAAGTACCCGTGGGGCGACGATCCGCCCGGCCCCGGCCTGCTCAACGCTTGCGGCGCCGAGTGCGTCGCCTGGGGCAAGGCGCACAAGATCACCGAGACGGGGATGTACAGCAGCGACGACGGCTTCCCCAACTCGGCCCCGGTCGGCTCGTTCCCCAAGGGCAAGTCGCGCTACGGCGTCGAGGACGTGGTCGGCAACGTGTGGGAGTGGACCGCCGACTGGTTCGCCTCGTACCCGCCCGACTCGGGGAGCACCACCACCGAGAACCCCACCGGCCCCATGATGGGCACCCGCCGCGTCATCCGCGGCGGCGCGTGGAACGG
>JAMFST010000856.1 GCA_026225435.1 Labilithrix luteola | reverse complement strand
GTCGACCGTACCGCCGCGTAGCTCGAACCCCGTCTCCTTCGCCTCGCCGATGCGGACGTGGTGGATCTTCGCGGCGACGGCGTTCTTGCCGAGGTGGTCGCGGCAGACGCGAGCAAACGCGCGTGCGGTGCGCCAGGCGGTGGCCACCGCGCCCGGAGCTTCGACGGCGGTCGGCGCGCTGGTAAATTGTACGTCGATGGTGGCGCCGCACGCGTCCCTCAGCGCGGCCGAAGCGCTTGCGGCCGCCGCGTCGGGACCCTCGGCAGCCGGCTCGGGGAGCGGTGCCGCATCGGCGTCGCGGACCAAGGGAAGCTCGCGGGAGCGGCCCGCGGGATCGTCGCTGTAGGCCGTGACCTGTCCCCAGTCGTCGGCGGTGAGGGCGAGATCGTCGTGGGTCGTCAGGAAGGTCGTCTCGGTCGAGGAGTGGCGGCGAACTGCCAGCGTGGAGACCTCGTTCTTCCCGTCGATCTTCACCCGGGGCGGGCTGGCGACGCGGTCGAGCACGAGGCCGAAGGTTCCGTCGGCCGTCGAGTAGTGGCCGAGACGCAGCCTGGGCGACATTCGCGACTCGCTCGCGGCGGGCACGGGTGCCGATGACGCCGTGACCACGGGCGCAATGGATGGCGTCGCGGGCGTCGGCGTCGTCACCGCGACCGGCGTCGTCGCGCTTCCCCCGCACGCGGCAGTTGCTGCCGCCAGACTGAGCAACCCGGACACCGTGACGCAGGCCGGCAAGCGCGCGAATGAGATCATGTTCCGCTTTTGACACCGCACGGGTACGTTCCATCCAAGAAAAAAGTGCACGTCGATGAAGCTTTTCCCCGCCCCGTGCGTCCACCTTCCCCCATGAATCGACTCGCGGTGTCCTGGTCGGTAGTCGTCCTGTGCACCACCGGCCTGGCGGCGTGTGGCGGTGAGAACCCGGCAGCACCGGCTCCGGTGACGGCTGCTCCCGCTCCGGCTCCTGCTGCGCCGGCTCCCCCGCTCGTAGCCCGTAGCGCCGATGACCGCCGGTACTCGATGGCGGATCTGCAGGCGCTCGCCCGCTCGGGTTCGTGGCTCGAGCTGCTCCAGCACGCCGAGGAGGTGCGCCCCACCGAGCGAGACGACTCCTGGAAGTCGCTCCTCGTCAGCGCCGCCAGTCACTCGATCGAGGCCGATCGCCGAGCCGATCGAAACCGCGAAGAGCTGGCCGTCGCGCTGCAGGCGTTTCTCGACCGCTATCCCGCCCTGCGCGAATCGAAGGACCTCGCATCGCTGCGCGCCTCGGTGATGGTCGACGGTGTGGACAAGTGTACGGCCGACAACTCCTCCTTCGAGCCGTGCATGTGGTTCGCCACCGCCTTTCCCGGCGACGCGGTGCACGGGCAGGCGGCGGGCGACGTGGCGGTGAAGCACGGTCATCGCGTGCTGGCGCTGAAGCTCTATCGCGCGGCCGCGGATCTCGATGCGCGCGCGGTGTGCCAGGACGACGCTGCGCTCAGCGCCGTGGCGGAGGTACGCTCCGGGAATGGCGACCCCGCGAGGGTCGCCGACGGAGAGGCGCTTCACGCGAGCTGCGAGAAGGCCAAGACGCACCATTGAGACGGGATGCAGCACCGCTCACAGAGCTTCATCACACAACTGGAGAATCGAATGACCCTTGGACGTTTCGGATGGATGGGCGTTTCGCTGGTGGCCGGGATCGTGGGCGCGGCCGTCGTGCCTGCGACGGCGACAGCGAGTGAACCGGGCAACGCTCAGGTGACGAGCGCCACGGCGAACGAGGCCACGGCGCTCGATGCCGAGGAGCAGCTGAGCGACCTCGAGTACAAGCGCATGCAGGACAACATCAACAAGAAGACCCCGGACATGGTGAAGAAGTTCCACGGGTACTGCGGGTACGACGTGAGCTTCGTCATCGACTGGGGCTCCTTCGGCCGCGGCAAGGACACGCTCAACAACCTGTGGAGCAACTACGGGATCGAGCGCCTGGCCGACTCCTTCGAGAGCGTCTGCAAGGACCAGGCGGGCAAGGACGCCGCCAAGGCGAAGATCCACACGATCAAGGCGATCAACACCAAGGACGCGAAGGCCATCAAGATCACCGTCGGCGGGGGCGGAATGACCGCGGTGCTCAACTGGAGCGGCTCGAGCCCGGGCATGAACGAGAGCGAGATCGGCGCGCAGGTCACCAGGCAGCTCTGATCGATTTGGCCACCTGGAGGAACGTGTCTCCCTGCAGCGTGGGCCCGCACTCGGGCCCGCCGCGCAGGGGGCACAGCTCACAGCGTGCCCTGTTGAACACCAGCGCGGTCCGCACGCCGGCCGCCTTGCCCGCCTCGACGTCACCGCTGCTGTCGCCGACCATCCAGGCGCTCGCCGCTTCGACGTTCATCGCCGCGAGCAGCTGGTGAATCATCCCCGGCTTCGGCTTGCGGCAATCGCAGTCGACGATGAGCGCGTCGTCGCCACCTTCCGACCGCTTCGTGTGATGCATGCAGACCGCAAGCTTCTCGATGACGATCCCTTCGGCTTCGAGCTTCGCCACCAGCGCCGCATTGGTGCGCTCGACCGCTGCGGCGGAGAATTGCCCCTTGGCCGGTGCCGGCTGGTTCGTGGCGATCCCGAGCGCGTAGCCGGCGTCCCGCAGCAGGCGTAGCCCGTCGATCACGCCGGGCAGAAAGCGGATCTGATCGGGATGGAACGCGACGGTGATGGCGCCGATCTCCTCGTCGCGGACGACGTCGATGAGCGTGCCGTCGCGGTCGAGGAAGACCGCCTTGCGCACCCCCTTGCGGGTCGGCGTACCGGGCAGCTCGTCGACGTCGGTTACTTCGTCGATTCCCACTTGGTCTTCGTCTTCTGCAGGAGCGGGTGGCTGACGAGCAGGTGCCACACGACGGCGGCGAAGCCCTCGGTGTGGGGCGTCACGCGGTCGCCGTGGATGGTGGGGATGATGACGCACGCCTCGCTCGCCTGCTTGGCGAAGCCGCCGTCGCGGCCGACGATGCTGAACACCTTGGCGCCGACCTCGTTGGCGTGCTCCATCGCGCGCACCAGGTTCACGCTGACGTTCTTCTCGCGGTTGCCGCCGCCGACGCTGAACACCAGGACGGCGTCGTTCGCGCCTAGACGCGACGTCTTGAGCCACTCGATGAAGGTGGTGTCCCAGCCTTCGTCGTTGGTGCGGGCGGTGAGCTCGCTGACGTTGTCGGTCGGCGCGTAGGCCTCCCAGCCGCAGATCTTGCGAAAGTCGTTGACCGCGTGGCTGGCGTGCCCGGCCGAGCCGCCCACGCCGAGGATGAAGAGGCGCCCGCCCCGGTCACGCGCCGCCGCCAGCCCGCTGGCCGCCTTCTCGATCGAGGCCGCGTCGAGCTTCTGGAGGAGCTCGATCCCCTCGTTGACGAACTGCTGGCTGAAGGACACGTCGGACATGATCGAGAGCTCGCTTGTACGTTTGGAAGTTCAGGAACGGTGAAAGTTCGCCGCGATGCGCGCGCCGTCGAAGTCGAAGCGGAAACGGAGCGGCTTGAGGCCGCGGGCGACCATGGCCTCGTGCAGGTGACGCTTGTCCACCGGGCGGGCGTAGAACATGAAGAAGCCGCCGCCGCCGGCGCCCATCAGCTTCCCGCCGATGGCGCCGGCCTTGCGCGCGGCGTCGTAGTGCTCGTCGAGGACGCCGTCACTCATGTTGCTGGCGAGCTTGCGCTTGTTGCTCCAGTGCTCGTGAAGCAGCTCGCCGTAGGCGTCGATGTTCCCCTCGATGAGCAGCTTCTTCGTGTCGTAGCCGAGCTGCTTGATGCGGTGCATGCGGGCCACGGCGTCGTCGGTGTTGCTGCTCACCGTCTTGGCCTGCTCCTTCAGCACCGAGGAGGCCGAGCGCTCGACGCCCGAGTAGAAGATCGACAGGTTCGATTCGAGCTCGTCGATGACCTCGTCCTTCATCGGCACGCGCTCGGCGTGGACCTTCCCGTCCGGGTCGAAGGTGAAGGCGGTGATTCCGCCGTAGGCCGCGATGTACTGATCCTGCTTGCCGATCGGCTCGCCGAGGATGTCGATCTCGATCTTGCAGGCCTCCTCGGCCAGTTGCTCGATGGGGACGTACTCGCGGCGGAAGGCGTGCAGCCCGTTGAGCAGCGCGACGGTGAAGCTCGACGACGAGCCGAGGCCGGAGTTCGACGGCAGCTCGGCGAGGCTCTGCAGCTCGAGCCCCGAGCGGAAGCCGGTGAGCCGCAGCGCCTCGCGGAAGATGCGGTGCTCGACCTGGTCGACGTTGTCGACCTCCTCCGTCTTCGAATAGGCGAGGCGGAGCGAGTCGTAGAAGCGTTTGGCGACGGTGACGAAGATGAACTTGTCGATCGCCGCGGCGACCAGGAAGCCTCCGTGCTCGCGCGAGTAGCTGGGGAGGTCGGTGCCTCCACCGCCGAGAGAGAAGCGAACCGGTGCGCGCGAGACGATCATGGCGTTCCGCCCGGCTTTTTGGCCGGGACGGCGCGCGCGTCAAGCTCCCTGTCGAGGGCGGCGAGCCCTTCGGGGGAGCCGATCTCGAAGAAGCGGCGCTCGGCGACCACGGCGCGGAGGCGGTGGGCGCGGGCGAGCTCGGTCTGCACACGGTCGAGCCCCGTCGCTTCGCCGGCGGGAATGGCTTCCACGACCGACCGGCGCAGCGAGATGGCGCCGTAGTCGATGAAGTCGAAGGCCGGGTCGGTGGTCCCCTTCTCGTACGCGAGGGTCCAAGTCCCGTCGGTCTTCACGTTCGACGAGTCCCACTTTCCTTCGTTCCGGTACACGCTCATCACGCCGTCGCAGTCGTCGTGGGCGGCGAGCAGCCGGAGCGGGCTGGCGTAATCGAAGGGCAGGTAGCTGTCCCCGTAGGTGACGAGGAACGTGTCGGCCAGGAGCGGCAGCGCGGCCCGCAAGGCGCCGCCGGTGCCGAGCAAGGTCTCGCCTTCGTGGGCGTAACGCACGGTGAGCCCGAAGCGTGCGCCGTCACCGACGTACGACTCGACCTGCTCGCCCAGGTGCGCGATGCACAGCACCACCTCGTCGTAGCCGTCGCGCGCGAGCGCCTCGAGCTGCCAGTCGGCGAACGGCCGCCCCGCCACCTCGAGCAAGATCTTCGGTGTGGTCAGCGTTCGCGGCCGCATGCGCGTCGCGAGCCCACCGGCGAGCACCACCGCTTGCATCAGGGGATGGCGGTGACGAGCTTCGCCACGTTGATGGTGCCCCAGCCGGTCGGGTAGTCCCAGCCGGCGTTGGCGGAGTAGCTCATGGCCGCGCCGGTGGTGATGTCGTGCATGGCGGCCTGCATCGCCGCCGAGCTGTAGAGGATCGGATTGAGGAAGCCCACGCGCGTCGACCCGGCCGCCATGCGCGCGCTGTTCAGCGTGGCGATGAGCCCGGCGGTGGTCGGCGATGCGAACGAGGTGCCGCCCGCTTCCTCCCAGCCGCCGTTCTGGAAGATCCACAGCGCGTCGGCCTCGGAGGCGATGTCCGCCGTGGCGCGACGGGTGGTGTTGCCTGGGGTCATGCTGGTCTGCCAGCTCGGCTGGGCGAAGTACGACGAGGCGCCGCAGCCGGTGCCGGCCCAGACCGTCTCGCTCGCCCATGCGTCGTCGTCGACGACCAGGCTGGTCCCGCCGACCGCCGTCACGTACGGGCAGGACGCCGGCACGTCCACCAGGTTGGTGTCGCCGCTGGAGGACAGCACGGTGATGCCCAGCGCCGCCGCCTCGAGCGCTGCATAATTGTACGTCGTGCGCACGTCTACCGGCTCGACCGACTCGTTGTGGGCGAAGGAGTCGGTGACGACCGTGACCTGCCCGCCGCCGATGGCCTCGTTGAAGGCGTAGACCAGCGACGTATCGCGGATGTCCGGGGCCTGGTAGACGCGCACCTCGGCGTCCGGCGCCATCCCGCCCGACCACTCGGTGTCGAGCGTGGCCTCGGTGTTGTAGGCCGACGGCGACTCCTGCGTGACGATGAACACCGGGTCGTTGCGCGTCAGGCTCTGCGACTGCCAGTAGCTCTGCACGTCGCTCACGCGAACGCCGCCGGCCGCGACGATGCCGATCGCCTCTCCGGCGCCGTGCGCTGCCGCGGTGGACGCGCCGTAGGCGATGGTCAGGTCCTTGGAGAGGAAGGCGTTGGTGCCGGGCAGCTTGGTGACGACGGTCCCGGTGTCGCTCAGCGTCCCCGGCGTGGCCGGCAGGTCCGGCGTCAGCACCGTCGACACCTTCCCCGCCAGCGCCGCCGGCAGGGTGAGCGTGCCGCTCATCGTGTAGATGTTGTCGCCGCTGCGGGTCGTCTCGGTCAGCGTGACGCCGAAGGCCGTCTGGAACGCGGTCACCGTGCCGGAGAATTCGACCAGCATGCGGTTGGCCGACGTCCGGTTCACCGCCATCCCTGCGCTCGTCACCCAGGCCGTGACCGCCGCCAGGTTGGCCTGCGACGGCGCGTAGGTCTCCTCGAAGCTGGCGACCGACAGGTACTGCCGGAAGGCCGAGCTGCCCGGCGTGTACATCTCGTCCACCAGCGCGCGCAGCCCCGACTCGTTGGTCAGGTTCAGCACCATCAGCGCGCGGAACGAGCTGTCGTCCGGCGTGATGCCGTCGGGCAGGTCGCGCTCGCCATCGAGCGCCTGCGTACCCGAGGCGCTGGTGCCCCCGGTGACCTCCGCCGGCGCGTTGCTCGAGCAAGCGCCGAGCGCCAGCAGCAGGGGGAGACCGGCAAGAGCAAGAGCGGCAGGTGCGCGCATGTGCGAGGTCACTTGGTCTACGAGACGCCCGCGCATCTGTCGAGGTAGGCAGGATGTTTTGCGGTTTCTGTTGACAGCATGCCCCAGAATTCGGTACCTACGCCGCCCTCACCGGGCCAATAGCTCAATTGGTAGAGCAGCGGACTCTTAATCCGTTGGCTGACAGTTCAAGTCTGTCTTGGCCCACTAGTAATAATTTCGCAGAGTTAGCTGGGGAAGTTGAGGACGATTCGAGCGCTTCGGCGCTCGTAGTTTGCACCCCCGTTTGCACCCCCTCTCCTAGAGAGTTGGCCCTCGAACGGGCGATCCACCGCCTCACCGAAGCCCTGGGTGCCGTCGAGGACGACGATGTCGCGGCCATTGTGGCCGAGCGTCGCCAGATGCGGGACGAACTTGCCGAGATCCGCGCACTGACGGACCCAGAGGCATCCCGTCTTCGCGGGCGAAGCGCCCCGCCGGCTTGATCCGTCAAGAGGCCCACGGTTTCCTACTCCCCGCGCCGTGCTGCCGTCGGTGAACGTCACCTGCTGCGCGTAGCGCCGCTCCCACCGCACGCAGACGATCCCCATGAGAGCGAGGAAGATGAACGCGACGACGGTGCCGCCGATCGAGGTCAGCACGGCGAGACGTGCGAGCGCGTGGCTCCCGGGGCGATGGCCCTCGAGGAGCGGTCCCTGCATCTCGCGACCGCTGGCGGCATCGAAGGTCCAGCTCTGGCGCGCCGGGTCTCGCACGCGGATGAACGCCGGGGGCCAGGCGACCGAGAGCGCGTCGTCGGCGTTGGCCGAGTGCGCGAGGGTCGCGAGATCGTGCCGACGGTTGTCGGCAACGATTCGCCCTACCGCAACAACAGCAAGGCATG
>JAMFST010000855.1 GCA_026225435.1 Labilithrix luteola | reverse complement strand
CTGCGCGCCGGCCTCGTCCCCGAGCAGATGGGGCTTGGCCACGCCTACGAGATCGATCCCTGGCTGGAGAACAGCTTCCTCCTCGAGATCGCCCAGGCGCAGCTCATTCGCCAGATCTTCGACCGCCACCCGATCAAGTGGATGCCGCCCACCAAGCACAAGACCGGCGACATCTTCTTCGCCCACGTGCACGACGCGATGTTCAACATGGTGGGCGTCACCACCAACCAGTCGATCGAGCTGCTCGGCATGTTCAGCGAGGCGGTGCACAACCCGATGCTGATGGACCGGTACCTGTCGCTCAAGGCGACGCGCTACGTGTTCAACGCCGCCAAGGACCTCGGCGAGGAGATCGAGTTCAAGGCGGACGGCCGCATCGCCCGCCGCGCCGTGCAGGTGCTCGACGAGGCGCTCGAGCTGCTCGTCGAGGTGAAGGAAAAGACCATCTGGAGGGCCATCGGCGAAGGCGCCTTCGCCGACGTGAAGCGCACGCGCACCGGCGGCAAGGGGTTCGCCGGCGTGATGGAGCGCTCCTCCTCGTACGTGAACCCGATCCTCGCCGAGCTCGAGGGAAAGGTCAGCCCGTCATGACGCACCCCACGACTCCGTCCAAGCCGCTGCGCGCGTATGGCGATCGCGAAGGCGACGGCATGGTGCAGCTGTCCTTCGTGCTCCAGGTGCCGCCCTCGGCGCGCGCGCGGGAGGGCGCCAAGCGCTTCGCCGAGTCGCACGGGCTGCGTGAGCCGATCGTCGCCACCATGGAGGCCTGCGCCGACGGGTTCTCCTACTTCGTGGTGTACGGGCACTCGCGGCACGAGGTCGACGTTGCCTCCATCGAGGTGCCGGAGATCCGCACCGAGGCGCTGACGCGCGAGGAGATCGAGCACCGCATCAAGACGCGCCTCGGGCGCAAGATCGTGGTCGTGGGCGCCTGCACCGGCGCGGACGCGCACACCGTAGGGATCGACGCGATCCTCAACTACAAGGGCTACGCGGGCGACAAGGGGCTCGAGAGCTACAAGGGCTTCGAGGCGTACAACCTCGGCGCCCAGGTGGAGAACGACCAGCTGGCGGCGCGCGCGCTGTCGTTGAAGGCGGACGCCATCCTGGTGAGCCAGATCATCACCCAGCGCAACTGCCACAAGGAGAACGGCCTCGCACTGGTGGAGATGGCGCGCGCGCAGGGCTGGCGCGACAAGGTGGTGATGCTCTTCGGCGGGCCGCGCATCGACCACAAGCTCGCCCTCGAGCTCGGCTTCGACGCCGGCTTCGGCCCGGGGACCAAGCCGGCGGACGTCGCGTCCTACCTCGTCGAGCGGCTGTGCGGCCCGGTGCCGGGCTCGGCACTTGACCCGGGGGCGAAGACCGCGGCGACGAGCGTCGCCACGTAGAGCGGTCGTCGCTTCGCTGCGCTCGTCAGTGCGGCGCGAGGTCGATGGTGATCCCGGCGTCCACGCCGGGGCGGCCGATGCGGTGCGCGGCCGTGGCGCGGACGACGAGGCAGCCGCAGCGATCGCGCAGCTCGAGGCCTCCGCGCGCACCGACCAGCGTGCCCGACGCGAGATCGATGTCGGCGCCACCCGAGGGGGCCACGTGCGGTCCCAGCGGGATCGTCGCGCGGGTCGCGAGGGTCCACCCGGTGCTGGCGACGAAGCCGGTGCTCGGATCGAGGGGCGCGTCGAAGAGCGCGCGCGCCGCTACGGGGTCGACGCCGCTGCGACCGGCGAGGGTCGCACCCAGGTTCACGCTGTCGATCGCCCCGAGCCTCGCGCGCGAGTAGACCGCGGCACCGGCGCCCGTCGGGCCGAGGACCCCCGTGGTGGTGCCGGTGCCGGTGATCGGGTGGGCCGCCGCGGAGAGCTCGGCCGCTTCGCTGGTGGCGCCGCTGGCCGCGAGCAGACCGGCCGCGTCGACCGAGAGGGCGAGGTAGCGGGTGTCGACCGACGCGCGCGCGCGACCGACCGGGCGGGGTCCGTCGACACCGCCGACCGCTCCGACCGCCAGCACCGCCTCGGCCCCTTGCCGCGCGCCCCAGCGACCGAAGGCGTTGGCCCATTCGAAGCTCGTGACCCAGCTCGAACCGCGGGCAATGCCGGCGAAGCCTCGCCCGGGGAGCGTGCCGAGCACCGGGTCACCGCCGGTGCTCACCGCGCCGACGACCAGTCGCGGCTCGGTGCGGTGGACGTACAGATCGTTCGTGTCCTTTCCGCCGTGGGCGAACGCGCGCGAGAGCGGGAGCGAGGCGACGCCGCGAACCGATCCGCTGCGGGCGAGCGCGGAGGACTGCCCGTCGTTCGCTCCGTCCCCGGCGCCGCGGGCCCGCACCTCGAGTCCGAAGGGCGCCACCTGCGTCGCCGCGAGCAGGCCAGCGTCGAGCCGCGCGAAGCTGGTCGTCGGCACGTACGTCCCACTGAAGGCGCCGCCCGAGAGCTTGGCGTCGTAGGTGAGCGCGCTGCGCCCGCGGGCGATGCCGCCACCGGTGCGGACGATCGCCTCGGGCCCCTGCATCCCCAGCTCGGCGAGGTCACCGCCGCGGATCGTCGACGCGCGCTCGTCGATGGCGACCGTCCACTGCCCGTAAGGCCCGGCGCCGCCGGTGGGGTCCGACCCGAGGCGCCAGGCAGCGCTCGCGCGACCGCGATCGACGGGTCGCGACACGGCGTCGAGATCGCTGGTCGCCCGCAGCCCGCGCGCGCCGCGCAGCGCGTCCACGTCCCAGGCCACCGAGGGGAGCCCGCTGCGATCGCCGGTGCCGGGCTCGGCACCTAACTCGCCCGCCGCCGGCACGGCGCCGCGCATGTCCACCACCAGCCCGTCGCCGCGCAAGTGGTCCCAGGCGATGCGCGTCGTGCCGGTGCCGTCGACCAGCTTCGCCTCCACCGCCGCGCCCCCTTGCACGTAGCCGCCACCGCGCAGGTCGAGCCCCCGCTCGCCGTCGTCGCTGCGGAACGGCAGGTGCACCCCCTCGCCGAGGAACAGTCCGTCGGTGCCACGCCAGGCGATGTCCGGCGGCAACACGCCCATGCGCGCCGGCGAGCGGAGCCAGATGGCGGGGAGCCAGAACACCGGCAGCCCGAAGATCAGCAGCCGCGGCGAGCGCAGGACGACGTCGCCGGGCGGCGCCACCAGCCCACCGGAGAAGCCGACCGCGAGCGGCGCGCCGAGGCAGGGGCAGAAGATCAGCTTCCCGGTGCCGTCGACGTCGAGCCCGAGCGGCACGCGGCGCAGGCGCAGGTGGTCACTCCGCAGGTAGAAGGGCGACTCGTCGAGCCGCACGTCCCCCTCGAGGTCCAGCTCCTTCGCGCGCGCGTCGAACGACACGTTCTCGGCCCGGGCATCGAGCGGCAGCGGCTCGGCGGGACGCGCGTCCGTCGGCTCGGGCTTCTTCTCGTCCGGATCAGCGCGCGCGTCTCGGGACGCCAGCGCCACCACGGCGGG
>JAMFST010000854.1 GCA_026225435.1 Labilithrix luteola | reverse complement strand
CCCGAGAGCTACGTCTCCAAGGTGAAGAACCTGCTCACCGGTCTGCCGGTGACGGCCGCCGAGCTGTCCGCGGTGCAGAAGGATCCGACCGCGCTCGCCGGGATGATCGACGGCTGGCTCGCGCTCCCCTCGGCCGACACGAAGATGATCAGCTTCTTCGCCAACGCCTTCCAGCAGACGGCGATGACCGCCGACGACTTCTCCGACGAGATCGGCGACATGACCGCGGCGCCCGACGCGCTCATGCCCAACCTGCGCGAGAGCTTCGGGCGCACCGCTCTCGCGATGATGAAGGCGGGGACGCCGTTCAACCAGACGGTGACGACGCCGTCGTTCATGATGACCACGGCGCTCCTGCAGTTCTACTCGTTCCTCGACGAGCGCTTGCGCAACGACGACGACTACGATCTCGACAAGCTGTCGCCGCCGCGCACCGCAGACTTCGTCTGGACGGCGACCGACGACACCGTCCACCACGTGGATCTGGCCGACTCGCTCAACCCGGCGAGCCCGGACTACCTCACCTGGTCGGTCGGCCCGGAGTCGGCGCTCGGCCCGGTGGGGAGCCTGTGCGTGCCGCGCACGTTCCACTCGGCGCAGTACACCGACGCCTCGGTGCACCTGTTCCTCCTGCAGTACGGGACGCTGGGCAAGGCGCCGGTGACGCCGTCCGGCTGCCCGAACTCGTACGACATCACCGGCCTCACGCCGATCCTGACGGCGAGCGACTTTTCCGACTGGCGCCTGGTGACGGTGGTGCCGTCGACCGCGGCGAGCCCGTCGAACATCAACTCGTTCTACAACGTGCCGGCGCTGCGCACGGCGACGTCGATCGTCCTCGACGTGCCGCGCATCGGCTTCTTCAGCACGCCGTCGTTCCTCGCCAACTGGGCGACCAACGTGAACAACCAGGCGCGCGTGACGACCAACCAGTCGCTCATCACCGCGCTCGGGCAGAGCATCAACCCGGAGACGGTGACCATCCCGATCAGCGAGACGGGCCTCGACACCCAGCACGCCGACCCCACGACCGTCTGTTACACCTGCCACAAGGTCCTCGACCCGATGCGGGAGTTCTTCCGCAGCAGCTACTCGCTGCCGTATCACGAGCAGACGGACACGACCGAGCAGGCGGACGTCGCGACCTTCGGCTTCGGCGGGGTGAACGCGGTCAGCGGCGCGGGCGGCGTCACCAACAAGATCGGTTCGTTCGCGGCCACGCTGGCGTCGCACCCGTTCTTCGCCCCGGCGTGGGCGCAGAAGCTGTGCGTGTGGGCCGACTCGGCGGGCTGCGACGAGAGCGATCCGGAGTTCGTCCGCATCGTGAACGACTTCACCGCCAGCAAGCTCGACTTCCGCGTGCTCGTCCGCGAGATGATGTCCTCGCCGCTGGTCACCGCGTCCGCCGGGACGTTGACCTTCGAGCAGCGCGAGCCGATCGTCAGCATCTCGCGCCAGGCGCACTACTGCACGGCGCTCTCGGTGCGCCTGGGGATCGACGCTTGCAACCTGCCGGCGGCGAAGGTCGCCACGCAAGCGCAGCTCCTCTCGGGGAACCTGCCGGCGGACGGCTACGCTCGTGGCGCCCAGATCCCCAACCTCGTCTCTGCGCCCGGGCTCTTCCACCGCTCCACCGTGGAGAACCTGTGCGGCGACATCGCCACGGTGATCATCGACGCGCCTGGAGGAAAGTACACGAGCGCGGACAAGGACGGGGCCATCGCCGACTTCGTGTCGAACATCATGGGGCTCTCCAGCGCCGACGACCGCGCCGTGGCGATCACCTCGGTCCTGCAGGGGCACTACAGCTCGGCGATCACCGCCGGGGCCACGCCGACGCAGGCGCTCGGCTCCACCTTCACCCTGGCGTGCACCTCACCGCTCGCCACCGCCATCGGCCTCTGAGGATCCATGAGCATGACCAAGCTTCCGCGTCGTCACGTCCTCTGGAGCGCGCTGTTCGGCAGCGGGTACGTCGGTCTGCGCGCGCTCGCGACCGGGCTGCCGATCTCGTTCCTCTTGAACCCCACGCGCGCCTACGCGGACACGCCGGACGGTGGGCCACCGGCGCCGGGGAGCGCGCAGTTCCTCGTCCTGTCGACCGCCGGCACCGGCGATCCGATCAACGCCAACTCACCCGGCACCTACGACGTGCCGGCGAGCTTCCCCAACCAGCCGCTCCACAGCGCCGACCCGCTGATGGCGCCGACGCCGGTGAGCCTGGGAGGAAAGACGTACAACGCGGCGCTCCCCTGGTCGACGTTGACCGCGCTCGACCGCACGCAGTTCTTCCACCACACGACGCTGACCAACAACCACTCCGACCAGCAGAAGGTGATGTCGCTGATGGGGGCGACGATGGGCGGCGAGATGGCGGTGTCGATCTACGCGACCGCGCTGCAGTCGGTCCTCGGGACCATCCAGTCGCAGCCGATCGCCCTCGGGGCGGAGGTGGTGACCTCCGGTGGGGCGACGGTGCCGCGGCTCGCCCCCAGCTCGCTGGTGCAGCTCCTCGCCGGTGCGCCGTCCGGTCTGCCGACGAACCTGCAATCCTTGCGCGACGCCGACCTCGACCGCATCAACGGGATCCTGAAAGCGAGCGGCACCAAGGTGCAGCAGCAGTACCTCGATCAGTACGCCGCGTCCCAGGCGCAGGCGCGGCAGATCCCGCAGGACCTGCAAGATCTGCTGGCGAAGATCAACGCCGACGACGCCGACAACCAGGCCATCGCCGCGGCCATCCTCATCAAGATGAAGGTCGCGCCGGCGGTGGTCATGAGCATCCCCTTCGGTGGCGACAACCACTCCGACGACGGGCTGAAGAACGAGACCAAGCAGCACATCACCGGCGTGGCCACGATCAACAACCTGCTGGCGCAGCTCGAGTCGCTCCAGCTGTCGGACCTGGTCACCTTCGCGTCGCTCAACGTGTTCGGCCGGCAGCTGGCGCAAGGTGGGCTCGCCGGGCGCTCGCACTGGTCGAACCACCACACCGCGGTGATCATCGGCAAGCCGTTCAAGCCGATGGTCGTCGGCGGCCTCGTGCCCTACGGCGACGACTGCGGCGCGTCGGACATCGATCCGGCGACGGGTAACGCCGTTACCGGCGCGGCGATCGGCGCGACGGCGTCACTGGCCTCGATGGCGAAGACGCTGGGCCGCGGGCTCGGTGTGCCGCAGAGCGTGCTCGATACGAACATCCGCGACGGGGCCGGGGTTGGCGGCGGGCAGACGGTGACCGGGGCGCTCGTCGCAGGGGCGTGAGCTCAGTCGCCGGCGCGACCGTGATGCTCGAGCCACTCGGCGTCATCGAGGTCCTTGTGACGACCGGCTGCTCGCTTGTTGCGGAGCAGCGCCTGGCGACCGATGACGCGGACCACCCGGCCGTCGATGTCGGCGCGCACGGCGTCATTCTCCGCTTCGTCGAAGGAAACTCCACTGATCTTGGTGAGCACGTCGATGCACAAAGGCTTCATTCCGACGCGGTAGGCGGGGCCCTCGGAATCGAAGGTTCCCGTATCCACCCCGTGAGGGCCGACGGGCGCTCCGAATGCGGAGAGCGCCGCGAAGACCCTCGCTGAATTGGCCGGCGTGGCACGCACGAGCACGTCCCGAAAGTCGTCTGGTAGCTCAAGATTCGACATGCGCGGGACGGTACACGCCGCCGGGGAGTGAAGCGCGCGCTGCTGGACCGGTCGACGGAAGCGGTCGCCCGGACGCCAACCAGGCGTCGCGGCACAGGCGCGTCATCGCGGTGAGCCGCTGCTCCACGGATTCCCCCTCGTGGAGCGCGATGGGTGTGTCGAGCGAGTCGATGCGCTCGACGGTGATTCCTCGTGCACGACGAGCCTCTGCACGCGCGCGACGTTCCGCCTCCGACATCCGATCAATGTAGCGCATGCCGATGATGCTGACGATCTCACGGCGCCTCGTTGATCGCCCTGATCTCCTCCTCGCTCATCCACGGCCCATTGCTCAAGCACATCGTCGCCAGCTCCCCGGGGCACT
>JAMFST010000853.1 GCA_026225435.1 Labilithrix luteola | reverse complement strand
CGATGCGCCAGGTCGGCTCGCGCGCGGGCTGCCCCGGGGCGAGGCCTCCGTCGGCCAGCTCGGCGGCGCCCGGCGGGCTCCCGCCGTCGATCGAATCGCTCGGAAACGGTTCAGCTCGCGCCAGGGCGGCCGCCGCGGCGCTGCTCGCGTCCGGGTCGGCGGTCATCCCCCCGGCAGCAAAAACCTCACGAGATCCGTGCACATGCGCTCCGATCCCGAGGAGCGCGCCCCACAGCGTGGTGCACGAGGCCGCCCAGGCGAGCGCGAACTTGCCGGGCGACATGGGCGGCGACTTACCTCTGGATTCAGGGCACGGCAACGATCGTCGACCTCGGCGGCAGAACCGTCGTGAAGCAATCTGAAGCTCAGGCACAGCCAGGGGAAAATCGCCTAGGCTCCCGGGACCGAAGGCATGGACGACTCCACGAAGCAGCAGCTCCTCCTCGGGAGAGAGCGATTCGGCCGCGGCGAGTACGAGCTGGCCGAGCTCGCGCTCCGCGAGGTCATCGCGAAGGAAGACCGCTACGCCGACGTCCACGACATGCTCGGGATCATCGCCCACGCGCGCAGCAACTACGTCGCCGCCGAGCACCACTTCGAGCGCGCCCTGGCGCTCAACCCGCACTACACCGAGGCGGCGCTCAACCTCGCGGTCACCTACAACGACCGCGGCAAGTACGAGGCGGCGCGCGAGGTGTACCAGAAGCTGCGTGCCCAGCCGGCGCACGGATCGCTCGACATCGAGCCCTTCGCCCGCGGCAAGATCGCCAACATGCACGCCGAGCTGGGGGACGCGTACCTGGACGTCGAGCACGTCCACGAGGCGGTCACCGAGTACGAGAAGGCGGTCACATTGTGTCCCGACTTCGCCGATCTGCGCACCCGACTGGGGGCGATCCTGCGGGACCACGGCGATCTGGCGAAGTCGCAGACGCACCTGGAAGAGGCGATCCGCGCCCGGCCGACGTACGTGCCGGCGCACCTGCACCTGGGGGCGACCTTGCTGGCGCTGGGCAACCGCGCCGACGCGGAGGCGCACTGGAAGAGGGTGCTCGAGCTCGAGCCGGACAACTCGCGCGCCCGGATGTACATGCGCACGCTGGAAGCGACCGACAAGACCTGAGCTCGTCGTGAGTCGCAGTCGCTGGCGCGAGCGGCGGGAGCAGCTCCGCGCGCAGGTGCGGGACGGGTGGAAGCGGCTCGCCGGCGGCGAGCTGACGCCGGCGCACGCGGGGTGGAGCGTGTTCGCCGGGACGCTCATCGGCGCGACTCCGCTCCTGGGGCTGCACCTCGTGCTCACCCTGCTCGTCTGCTTGCCGCTGCGGCTCGACGCGCGCGTCGCCTACCTGGTGACGCAGGTGTGCAACCCGATCCTCACGGTCTGGCTGTGGTGGGCGGAGCTCGAGCTCGGGTCGTGGCTACACACCGGTCACGGGCGGCCGCTGGTCATCGCCGACATCCAGCACGCCATCGGCGCGTACATCGTCGACTTCCTCTACGGCGCGCTGGTGCTCACGCCGGCGCTGGCCGCGACGCTCGGCCTGGCGACGAGCGCGTGGGTCGCCTCGCGGTCGGCAAAATCGAGGCGCGCCCCGAACAGCTCGGCGAGGTGAACGGCGGCTCGCCGGCCCGCCTGCTCGACGGTGGGGACGGTGACGCCGGACGCGCCCACGGGAAAGTCGAGCGCCTGCAGCGAGGTGACGCCGTAGCTGGTGATGCCGCAGGCGACGATCATCGCGTAGTCGGCCATCTCCGGCGACACGTTGAAGGAGAAGCCGTGCATGGTGACCCAGCGCGACAGGCGCACCCCGATGGCGCCGATCTTGGCGATGGGGCGCGCGGTGGAGACCTGCGGATCCTCGGGGAAGCTGGCGAGGTCGTTCGGGTCGACCCAGACGCCCACCAGCTTCGCGTCCCCCTCGATGAAGCCGGCGCCGACGCCGAAGTCGGCGGCGGTGCGGATCATCGTCGTCGCCAGAGTGCGCACGTACTTCCGTACATCGCAGCGCTCCGGCTTCAGATCGAAGATGGGGTAGCCGACCAGCTGCCCCGGCCCGTGGTAGGTGACGTCCCCTCCCCGCCCGGTCTCGAAGTAGTCGATGCCGAGCTCCGCGCGCGCGGCGGGATCGACCAGCACGTTCTCCGTGTGCGCGCCGCGGCCGAGGGTGATCACCCGCTCGTGCTCGAGGAGCAGCAGCGTGTCGCCGATCTCCCCCTTGATGCGCGCCTGGACCAGGTGCTCCTGCAGCGCCAGCGCCTCGGCATAGCGAACGCGCCCGAGCCAGTAGGCGGTGATGTGACGCGAAGGCGCCGCGGGAGCGTCGGTCATCTCGATCAGCTCCGATAGTTCGGTGCTTCTTGCGTGATGATCACGTCGTGCACGTGGCTCTCCTTGAGCCCCTGCGCGGTGATGCGGATGAACTGCGCCTTCTCGCGCAGCTCGGCGACGGTGTTGGCGCCGGTGTAGCCCATGCCGGCGCGCAGACCGCCGACCAGCTGGTAGAGGATCGACGCGAGGCCCCCGCGGTAGGGCACGCGCCCCTCGATCCCTTCGGGGACGAGCTTCTCGTCGGCGGCGCCGGCCTGCCCGTAGCGATCGCGGCTCCCCTTCTTCATGGCGCCGATGGAGCCCATGCCGCGGTAGACCTTGTAGCTGCGCCCCTGGAAGAGGACCATCTCGCCGGGCGCCTCGTCGGTGCCGGCGAAGAGCGAGCCGATCATGACGCTGCTGGCACCCGCGGCGATCGCCTTGGTGGCGTCCCCCGAGTACTTCACGCCGCCGTCGGAGACGATGGGCACGCCGTGCTTCGAGGCCGCGTTGGCGCAGTCGTCCACCGCGGTGATCTGCGGGACGCCGATGCCGGCGACCACGCGGGTGGTGCAGATCGAGCCCGGCCCGATGCCGACCTTGACCGCGTCGGCCCCGGCGTCGATGAGCGCCAGCGTCCCGTCGGCCGTGGCCACGTTGCCGGCGATGATCTGCACGTGCGGGTAGGCCTTCTTCGTCTCGCGAACCGCGTCGATGACCCCCTTGGAGTGACCGTGCGCCGTGTCGACGACGAGCACGTCGACCCCGGCCGCGACCAGCGCTGCCGTGCGCGCGACGCGATCCGGGCCTGGGCCGATGGCCGCGCCGACCCGCAGGCGCCCCTTCTTGTCCTTGATCGAGGACGGGTTGCGGTCGGCCTGGAGGATGTCCTTGATGGTGATGAGGCCGACGAGCTTGCCGTCCTCGACCACCAGCAGCTTCTCGATGCGGTGCTTGTGCAGCAGCTGCTTGGCGCGCTCGTTGGAGACGCCCGGGGTGACCGTCACCAGCTCCTTGGTCATGAGGACCGAGACCGGCTGATCGAGGTTCTCCTCGAAGCGGATGTCGCGCGCGGTGAGGATGCCGACCGGGGTGTCCCCCTCGACGATGGGCACGCCGGAGATGTCGTGCTCGCGCATGATGCCGAGCGCCTCGCGGAGCGACTGGGCGGGCCGGGCGGTCACCGGCGCCAGCACCATGCCGCTCTCGGCGCGCTTCACCCGCTCGACCTCGCGGGCCTGATCCTCGGGAGGAAGGTTCTTGTGGAGGATGCCGATTCCCCCCTCACGGGCCATGGTGATGGCCGTCTTGGCCTCGGTGACCGAGTCCATCGCCGCCGAGAGGAACGGGATGTTCAGCTCGATCTCGCGGGTGAGCTGCGTCTTGGTGTCGACGTCCTTGGGGAGGACCTCGCTGTACCCGGGGGCGAGGAGAACGTCGTCGAAGGTGAGTGCTTCGCGGAGCTTCGATCCCAACATGGGCGCGGATTAGCACGCCGAACCGGGCAAGACGACCCATGCGATCGCCCCCACCTAAAGCAACGGTGAGTTGCGCCGTACCGGCACGTCGCTGCAGAAGGCGACGATGAACGCGATCGTGGCCGTCGCGCCGGGGTCTAGCTCGGGCTCCCCGGTCGGTGACAAATCGCCTACCGTCTTGCCGCATGCGCCCCCTCCGTCGACAGCCTTGGTGGCTGAGTGTGCTCGCGCTCGTGATGGTCGGCGGCCCGGCGAGCCACGCGGCCGGGCCCGACGATGACAGCGCGCCCGATCGATCCGCCGGCGTCGAGGGGGACGAGCCCGCGCTCCCCGCCGCCCCCGTCCTCCCCGCCGGACCGGCCGGCGCGAAGGAGTCCGGCGCGAGCCTGGTCGCCGAGGCCGATCGCGAGCTGCACGCGATGCGCACCAGCGCGTACGAGCACCACACCGCCATCGACGAGAGCATCGGCAGCTTCTTCTACGACTGCTCCGGCTTCGTCGACTACGCGCTGCGCAACGCCGCCCCCACGGCCTTCGCCGAGCTCACGCGCGCGACGGTGCGCCGGCCCCTCGCCAAGCACCTCGAGGGCTTCTTCGCCTCCATCCCGCCGGGCACGACGCGCGGCCACTGGATGCGCGTCGCCAAGGTGAGCGATCTGCGCGCCGGCGACATCATCGCCTGGCTGCAACCGGCCGATTCGTCCTCGAAGAACACCGGACACACGCTGGTGGTGCACGGGCCGCTGCGTCCCGACGACACCGCGCCGGGCGCCTTCCTCGTCCCCGTCGTCGACTCCACCGCCCTCAAGCACGGAGCGCAGGATTCGCGCGCGGCCAATGACGGCACCGGTCTCGGCACCGGGAGCATCGTCCTGCTCGGCGACGCCAGCGGCGCGCCGCACGCGTTTCGCTGGTCGACCGGGCGCAGGTCGCGCGTCCGCGAGACGGCGATCACGCTCGGTCGAATCGTCGGCGGCTGATTCGCGGATTCAGCTCCCTTCCGGAAGCCACACCTCGACGCGGCGGTTTCGCTCGCGTCCTGCCTCCGCCTTGTCACTGGCGACCGGGAGCGCGGCGCCGAAGCCGACCGCGTTGTCGACCACGATCCCCTCGAGGGTGAGCGCCGCGGCGACCTGCCTGACGCGCTGGGTGGACAGCGCCACGTTGGCGCCCGCCGCTCCGACGCCGTCGCTGAAGCCGAAGAGGAGCACGTGCGTCTGGTGGCGCGCGCGCAGG
>JAMFST010000852.1 GCA_026225435.1 Labilithrix luteola | reverse complement strand
GATCGAGTGGTCCGCCTGGCCGGGGACGACGCAGACGGGGATCTCGATCGAGGCGCCGCCGGGCCGTCCGAGCTTGATGACGTCGTTGGTGTCGACGCCGAGCTCCTTGGCCGTGTTGATGGAGATGTACGCCGCGTTGTCCCAGACGACCTTGCTCATCGGGTCGGGGAGCTCGAGGAGCCACGGGTTGTTGGCGTGGCGGCCGTCCATCAGGCGGGCGCAGGGGAGGAAGTTGACCTCCAGGTTGCCGGCGCCGCGGGGGGCCTTCGCCGCAGCCTTGGAGCTCGCCGCGAACGCGGTGACGATGTCGTCGAGGTTCGGGGTGATGCTGTTGAAGGGCGCGTTCATCGCGCCCTGCACGACGCCCATGCGGAGCGCCTGATCGAAGACGCGATCCGGGCCGCGGGGGTCACGCGGGTTGACGTGCGCGCGGATGGTCGACTTGACGACCTCCGGGCCGCTGGTGGCCGGCTCGTCGGCGATGAGGGCGAGCAGCTCGTTGTCGCTGCGGCCCGCGTGGAGCGCACCGATGAGCGGCTGGGTGATGGTGAGCGTGCCGTCGCTGGCGCGCAGGTCGTTCCACTCCTCGTAGGCGTGCGTGCGGGGCACGTGCCAGGTGGACAGGACCGCCGTCTCGTCGAGGTGAGTCGAGAGGCGGATGCTGGTGGGGACCTTCTTCAGCGCGTCGGCGAAGCCGGTATCGGCCGGCGCGTCGTAGGCCGGGTTGCCAGCGAGGATGACGAGGGTGTCGACCTTGCCGCCGTTCATGTCGACGGCGAGCGACTTGAGGCTCACCGACTGGTCCGGCTCGTTGGTGTCGGTCGCCTGGTACAGGTGGACGACCGAGCCGAGGTTCGACAGCCCCTGGTTGAGGGCGTGAGCGAGGGCGTGGACGCGCGCCGGCTGGCGCGAGCCGACCATGATGACGCCGCGACCGCGGTTGGTGATGAGCTCGGCGCCGACCTTGTCGAGCCACTTCGGGTCGACGCCTTCGGGGGCCTTGCCGGCGGAGATGGTGCCGGAGAGCGAGCCGACGTCGACCCCCTTGCCAGCGAGCACCTTGCCGAGCGCGAGGAGGTAGCCCTCGATGTCGCCGGCGGGGAGGCGCAGGCGGTGGTCCGCGTTGGCGCCGGTGGTCGTGAAGTGCGGCTCCACGACGTACAGGCGGCTCATGCCGTCGGCCGGCTGGTGCAGCTTGCGCGACAGGGCGAAGCCGCGCGTGTTGCGCAGCATGCCCGCCTCCGTCTGGAGGAAGTCGCTGTCGAGAGCGACGATGACCTTCGCCTGGGCGAGGTCGTAGACCACCGAGACGGGGCGACCGAAGGCGATGCGGCCTCCTTCGCGGACGTTCGCCTCGCTGAGGGCCGAGTAGGTGTGGAAGGTCGCCTGCGGGAACTTCGCCTTCACCGCGTCGCGCAGACGGAGGAAGGTCGGGCTGATGGTCGCCTCGCTGAGGAAGCGGAGCTTGGTGCCGCCGTCGGCCGCGAGGGTCTTGAGCTTGTCGCGGACGACGCGCTCGAACTCCTCCGGCTTGGCGACGACGCGCTTCTGGCCATCCATCTTGCTGATGTCGCCGGTGCGATCGGGATCGTAGAGATCGAAGATCGACGCCTGGGTGCGAAGATCGCTGGTGCCGCGACTGCCCGGGTGCTCGGTGTTGCCTTCGAGCTTGGTCGGGCGGCTCTCGTGCACCTCGGCCACGAGGCCGATGACGTCCCCACGCTCGGCGCGCGCCGTGGCGTAGTGGAAGGTGATGCCGGGGGTCGAGTACTCGACCTGCTTGGTGTACGGCACCAGCTTGTCGACGGGGCGGCGGCAGGCCTCGAGCGTCGAGATGGCCGCGGCGCCAGCGCCGAACTTGAAGATGCTGCGGCGCGAGACCACGCCCACTCCGGAAGCCGGAGCGGCGTCGTCAGCGGCGACGGTCTTCTTGGTGACGATGCCCTCGAGACGCAGCGGGAACTCCGCGGTCGCGGCTTCCTGCGCGGCCTGGGGGTTCGCCTTCTCGGCGAGGCTCTTCCAGAAAGTCTTCGCGCCCGAATCCGTGGATTGGGTGGCGTACGGCTGTCGCTTGCTCATCGATGGCACCCGGAGCAGTGCTGGGGCGGATTGACCTTCACCGTCGTCGGGTCGAAGTTCGGTGAGTCTTCCGGCTTCCAGGTCATGTTGGTGATCTGATCCTTCGGCCGGAGGTTCGGCGTCGGGTTGCGGTGACATTCGAGGCACCACTGCATCGCGATCGGCTTGTCGAGACGGACGGTGTCCATCTGGTCGATGCGGCCGTGGCAGGTGACGCAGCCCACGCCGACGGCGAGGTGCGCGCTGTGGTTGAAGTAGGCGTGCTCCGGCAGCTTGTGGACCTTGACCCACTCGACCGGCTCGCCGCTCTCCCAGCTGGCGCGGATCGGCGCGAGGCGCGCGGAGTCCGTCTTCACCAGGGAGTGGCAGCCCATGCAGGTCTCCGTCGGAGGGATCTGCGCGTGGGCCGCTCGCTCGATCTGCGCGTGGCAGTAGCGGCAGTCCATGCCCATCTGCCCGGCGTGCAAGCGGTGGCTATAGGGAACTGGCTGCGTCGGCTCGTAGCCGACCTGCAGGTTGCTCGGGGAGGCGTAGTACCAGAAGGCGCCGACCACTGTGACCAGTGCGCCAACGGATCCGACGGCCGCGAGGAGCGGGAGCTTGTTCAGCGATCGGGGGAAAAGTTGCATGTCTTGGGACTCGCGCCGCTCGGCTCGGCCGGCGCCGATGTGCATTTGTACGTCGACAACGGGACCAGTCGTGCTGTGGTTGCACCACGACAGGGACTCACGAGAATCGCCCGCGACGACCTGGCGAGCGGCGTCCTTATAGAGCGCTCGGCGCAGCCGGGACAACCCCTTGCATTGCCCTCCTGACGCAAGGTGGCAGAGAGGGGCTTTTCTCGGGGATTTGGCAGGTGGCCAGCCGGCAAATCTTGCGCGATCCGGCCGCCGACGCGTCCTAGGTCAGGCGGACGGTGCTCAGTTGGTCGCCGCGAGGAGACGCGCCACTTCGGGGGCGTGCGTCGGGCAGTCGCGGGCGAGGATGGTCAACGAGCTGGCCGGATCGCCCGGCGCGAGCGCGCGAACGGTGACGGGGGTGACCACGCGCGGCGGGCCGGAGGCTTCGGGCGCGCTGGCGGCCAGCGCGGCGCGGACGGCGACGAGGATGCGGTCGTGGAACTCGAAGGCGGCGGTGGCCACCGGCGCGGCGGCCGACTCGGCGGTCCACACCAGCGCCTCCTCACCGACCGAGGAGGTGGACGCCGCCCAGTGGCCGGGGGCGCCCGCGGCGAAGCGCTGGCGCACCTCGGGGGCGGTCATGCCCAGGTAGGTCCCCCGGAAGCGCGAGGCCTCGGCGGCCGCGCTGCCTCCCCGGCGCTGGAACGTGACGCCGACGACGACGAGAAACCCGATGACGACGGCGGCGATGGCGATGGGCGCGCGACCCCAGCGCTTGCGGCGCGCGCGGCGAACCTGCCAGCTGGGCGGAGGCGTGCTCGGACTTGGTGGAGGCCGGCTGGGGGACGGGACGGCAGCGACGGCAGCCGGATCCGCCGGCGGTCGCGAGGCGGGGTGCGACGGTTCGGGTTCCACGGGGGGAGTATGCGCGCACGCGACGAAAGCCGCTACTCGTTCGGACAACATCGCCACAGCGAGCGCCACATGCGCGCTGCCGGAGCGCGCTCACGCTCGGGCTACGCGTCGCGGCAACATGGAGGTTTCTGCGCAGATTTCACGGCCGAGGACCGCTCCGGAGCCGCGGGCACACCGACTGCAAAGGCTACCTCCCAT
>JAMFST010000094.1 GCA_026225435.1 Labilithrix luteola | reverse complement strand
GCGGTTGCGACGCGCCGACGGTCTTGCCTTGCTCGGGCACGTCGCGGGTCGACGTCGTGTTGCCCTTCGGGTCGAGCTTCTCCGGCTTCTTCGCCTTGTCGTCCTGCTGCGACGTGTTCGTCTGGTGCTCGTTCTGGCTCATGCGAGTCTCCTTGGTCGGGTCGTCTGCCCGACTCGCTTGCAACCTTCGGGCGCGCGGGGCACGAAGCGAGACATGCGAACGCATCTCCTCCTGGCCTCGATGCTTGCCTCGACCGTTCTCCTCACCGCGGGCTGCGACAAGTCGAGCACCGCGACGCCGGACAACACCCCCTCCACGCCCGCGAGCACCACCGCTCCGGTGGCCAGCGCGACCGCCGCCAGCGCCGCTGCCCCCGCGATGAGCGCCGCGCCTGCTTCTGCCGTGGCCGCCAGCGGAGCCGAGGTCGGCCAGGCCGCCCCGGACTTCACCCTCACGGATCTCGACGGCAAAAGTGTCTCGCTGCACGATCTGAAGGGCAAGACGGTCGTCCTCGAGTGGTTCAACCCGCACTGCCCGTTCGTGAAGGCCGCGCACACCAAGGGCTCGCTCAAGACGATGGCCGCCGACCGCGTCGCCGCCGCCAAGGGGAGCCTGGTGTGGCTGTCGATCAACTCGGGCGGAGCCGGCAAGGAAGGCGCCGGGGCCGACGCCAGCCGTGACGGCTCCAAGGCGCTCGACGTGAAGAACCCGATCCTCCTCGACGCCGACGGCAAGGTTGGACATCTGTACGGCGCGACCAACACGCCCAACATGTACGTCATCGCCCCCGACGGCACGCTCGCGTACCGCGGCGCCATCGACAACTCGCCCGACGGCGAGCTCGAGGCGCCCACCGGCGGCAAGGTGATCAACTACGTGGGCGTCGCGCTCGACGCGATCAAGGCGGGCGCGCCGATCGCGGACAAGGTCACGAAGCCCTACGGCTGCGGCGTGAAGTATGCTTCGAGCTGAGAAGGACATCACCAGCATGCGCCTCGCGACCTGGAACGTGAACGGGATCCGCGCGCGGGAGGACGAGTTCCTCACGTGGATCGCCGGGGCGCAGCCGGACGTGGTCTGCCTGCAGGAGATCAAGGCCGCGCCCGACCAGCTGTCCCTGCTGCTCGGGAGCATCGCCGGGTACACCAGCTTCTGGCACGGCGCCAAGGGCGGGTACTCCGGCGTCAGCCTGCACGTGAAGGAGGCGTCCTTCCCGGGGACGCCTCTGGTCTTCACCCATCCGGACTTCGACTTCGAGTCGCGCGTGGTCACCGTCGATCTCGGCGCCTTCGAGATCGCCTCGATGTACCTGCCCAACGGCGGCAAGGACTACCCGGCGAAGATCGATTTCTTGAACCGGATGAAGGCGTGGGTCACCGCCAAGGTGGCCGCCGGCAAGCCGCTGGTCATCTGCGGTGATCTCAACATCGCCCTCGCCGACGCCGACGTGCACCCGAGCCAGCGGCGCGCCAACGCCATCGGCCAGCGGCTCGAGGAGCGCGAGCTGCTCTCGTCGATCCTCGCCGCCGGCCTCGTCGACGTGGGCCGTCAGCTGTCGCCCGACGACGAGCGCATGTTCACCTGGTGGCCCTACTGGCGGCAGTCGAAGGAGCGGAACCTCGGCTGGCGGCTCGACTACTTCCTCGCCTCGCCGGCCATCGCCGAGGGGGCCAAGACGCAGACCATCGAGCGAATGTACGGCACCAGCGATCATGCACCGGTGACGCTGGAATTCGATCTCTGAGCTTTCACTCCAGCTTCACGACCTTCTCCTCCGGCGCCGGCTGGAGAAAGCCCATCTCGTAGTACTTCCGCGCGTAGGCCCGCATGATCGCCGCCTGGTTGGGCATGAAGAACGGCGGGCGCTTCTTGCTGCGCGAGTAGCTCATCACGTTGTCGATCTGGTGCGAGTGCGGCAGGCCGAGCATGTGCCCCATCTCGTGCGTGAGCACGCCCGGCGGGCTACCCGCCTGGATGATGATGTACTTGGAGATCGCGGTGTGGTTCTCGTCGCCCCAGCAGACGCCGCGCTCGTAGTCGCTCGCGGTGTCGATGTCCTTGAGCGCCTCGACGATGAACACGTTGATGTAGCCGTGCTGGTAGTACTTCCCCAGGTCGTCACGGTCCTTGCGCGTCTCGATGCGCGGCTTGCCGTCGAACCTGCGCACCGACATCACGGCGAAGCGCAGGCCGAGCTTGGCGTACATGGCCGCGGCGTTGGCCAGCTGCGGCGCGAGCCACTCGATGCCGGCCACCGGCGCGCCGCCCTTGTCGACCACCGCGAAGTCGAGCGGCAGCGGGGCGACGGGCGTCGTCGGCTCGGGTTTCCCCGCGATTGCCACCGGCATCCGCAGCACGAGGACGGCGATGGCCAGGAGCGCCGCCGAGGTAGTAAGACCCTTGCCGATGAACCAGGACGAGGCCAAACGTCTGGCAGCGGTCGCCGCCCTCGCCGAGCTCCCCGAAGAGGGAATCGTCGGCCTCGGCTCCGGCTCGACGGCCAAGCTCTTCATCGACGAGGTCGGGGCGCTTGTGCGTGCCGGTCGCAAGATCGTGGGGGTCCCGACCTCCGAAGGTAGCCGCAAACAGGCCGAATCGCTCGGCATCCCGCTCCTGCCGGACGTGGGTCCGTGGGCCATCGACGTGACGGTCGACGGCGCCGACGAGGTGAGCGACGCGCTCGACCTGATCAAGGGCGGCGGCGCCGCGCACACGCGCGAGAAGATCGTGAACTACGCCTCGAAGCGGAACGTCATCGTGGTCGACGCGTCGAAGCTGTCGAAGCGCCTCGGCGAGAGCTGGCCTTTGCCTCTCGAGATCCTCCGCTTCGCCCAGCACAACACCGAGAAGACGCTCGGCAAGTACGGGCAACCGCGGCAGCGAATGAAGAACGATGGGAGCGGACCGGTGCTCAGCGACGCCGGCAATCTCATCGTCGATCTGGTCTGCGACCCCATCGCCGATCCCGCGGCGCTCGACCACGCGCTCCGGCAGATCCCGGGCGTGGTCGAGACGGGCCTCTTCGTCCAGCGGGCAGACCTGGTGCTCGTCGCGGGAGAAGACGGCGTGCGCCGCCTCACCCGTTAGAGCAACCGCCGCTTGAACGCGTCCGCCACGTCCAATCCGACGATTGCTCTGCTCCGTCACCCGCTGCCGAGGTACGACTTCAGGCGGCGGAAGTCGCTCGGGAGATAGAGCTTCTTCAGCGCGCGGCTCTCGATCTGGCGGATGCGCTCGCGGGTGAGCGAGAGGCGCTCGCCGACCTGCTCGAGGGTGTGATCGCTCGGCTCGTCGATGCCGAAGCGGAGGCGAATGACCTTCTCCTCACGCGGGGTGAGGAACTTGAACAGCTCGCGCGTCTGGGCGGCGGCACGCAGGCGCGCGACCTCCTCCATCGGCGAGACCGTCTTGCGATCCTCGATCATGTCGCCGAGGGACTTGTCCCCCTCCTCGCCCACGGGCACGTCGAGGCTGACCGGCTCGCGCGCGGCGTCGAGGATGAGGCGCACCTTCTCGACCGGCAGGTCGACACGCGCCGCGATCTCCTCGTCCGTCGGCTCGCGCCCCTCCTCGTGCACCAGCGCGCGGATGGTGCGACTCACCTTGCTCATCGCCTCGTTGAGGTGCACCGGCACGCGGATGGTGCGGCCATGGTCGGCGATGTAGCGGTTCACCGACTGGCGGATCCACCAGGTGGCGTAGGTGCTGAACTTGTAGCCGCGCTTGTACTCGAACTTGTCGACGGCCTTCATGAGGCCGATGTTCCCCTCCTGGATGAGGTCCAGGAGCTTCACGCTCTTGTGCTTGTATCGTTTTGCGACGGCGACCACGAGGCGCAGGTTCGCCTCCACCAGCTCCGCCTTCGCCCGCTGCGCCGCGCGGTCCGCCTGTAGCGCCGAGTCGATCGACGTCTGCACCGCGGTGCGCTTGCTGGGCGGAAGGGAGTCGCGCTCGTGGCGCATCGCCCGCAGGAGGCGGTCCACGATACCCTTGTTCAGCTTCAGCTCGAGGAGGGACTCGACGAGCTTGTCTCGCTCGCCGTGCGCCTTCGCCAGCTCCTTCTTGGTGCGCGGGAGCGGCTTGGCGCCGACACGCTGCAGCTTCTTGAAGAGCATGAGGTTGCTGCGCGCGGCGAGCTCCTCCTCGGCGTCGTTCTCGTCCACGACGGTGGCGCGGGTGACCTCGCGCCAGCGGAGCTTCTTCGCCTCCAGCTCGTCGCCGATGGCCACCAGCTCGCGCATCGCCGCCGGAGCGCCGATCATCGCCTTGAGCATCATGCGCTCGCCGTCCTCGATCCGCGTGGCAAGCTCGACCTCTCCGTCGCGCGTGAGGAGCGGGACCCGCGCAATCTTGCGGAAATAGCTCTCGAGCGCGTCCATGGACCCGCTGTCGTCACTCGGAATCTGGAGAGAGCGCGCGAGCGGCTGCTCCCGTGTCTGCTTCTTCACGGTCATGGGCTGAGAGCCTGGGTTGGGGGAGGGCCGGCGCCGAGCATCGCGAGGCAACAGCGACCGTCGGACAGCGGCGAGGAAGAAAAGTGAGTCTCTTGTATTTGTGTCGTGAGACTCATTTGTCAAACGCGCGAAGTCGTGCTTTCGATCTACGGTTCACGCCTTTTTCCGGAAAAGAGGCTCGATCGTGCGAGCCGGTCTTTTGCGGAAACACGCAATCGAGTTGCGCTTCGGTAAGCGCGCTCATCGCGCTCGTAGGGGAAAGTAGGAAAGCGCTCCCGACCCCACCCCTGGAGTCGGCAGCGCTCTCTCGACCGCATCGCTGGAGGACGACGCAGCCGCCCGGCTCTCCTTCCGGCCTCAGGGAGTACGCGCAGGCCCCCCGCTCGGTTTCGCGACGGCCGCATATCGGGGCTGGCCCTGGCGCAGAACCTTGAAGAGCAGCGAGTCGCCCGGTGCGGCGCTGCGGATCCTGGCCGCGGCGTCCTCCGGGCCGGTCACCGCGCGGTGGTTGACCTCGACGATGACGTCGCCCGGC
>JAMFST010000851.1 GCA_026225435.1 Labilithrix luteola | reverse complement strand
GGGGACCGACAAGGCCTTCGCGCTCCCCTTGCCTCGGGGCATCACCGTGTTCCTCCGCGTCGAGAAGACCGTCGACGCGCGCGGCCTCGCGCAGCAGCCGGCCGTGACCTCGTTCATCCAGACGCGGGTCACCGGAGGAAAGCTGCTGCGCGGCGCGCACGCCTCCGACTTCAAGGGGGTCACCGTCGCCGCCGAGCCGAAGCGCGTGCTCGACATCCACGTCGAGCAGGATCTGTCGCAGACGTACACCAAGGTGGAGGTCGTCGACGCGACGCCGGTGCCGCCCGTGATCATCCCGGCCGCCGAGGCCTACAAGGTCAACGGCATGACCCCTGACGGAAAGCTAGCCGACCCCCAGCACATGCTGTAATCAGCCGCCGCATGCGGCCAGTGGTGCTCGTCGTTCTCGCTGCGCTCGCGGTGACCGGCGCGATGCTGAGCGCCTGCAGCAGCGACGACGCCCCCAGCGGCGCCCCGGCTGGCACGTCCGCCACCGGCCCGACCAGCTGCGTGAGCGCGAGCTCGGCCGCGTGCCCCGACGTCTACGCGCTCGTCGCCGCGAGCACGGACTACCAGTCCGCTGGTCTCGGCGTGCTCGCCACGAGCAGCGGCGAAACCAGCTTCGCCAGCGGGATCGATCTCGGCGGTGACGCGGCGCTCGCCTCGTCGAACGGGCACACCTTCTGGGTCGATCGCACGGGGGACCACATCTTCCCACTCGACGAGTGCGGCGGCCCGCACGGGCAGATGACCCTGTCGACCGATGCCGCCGTGCTGCTCGACCCGCAGGACGTCGCCGTCGACTCCAGCTGCAACCTATGGATCCCCTACTACGGAGTGCCGCGCCTCGAGCAGCGCTCGGCCGAAGGGGCGGTGCTGGCGACGATCGATCTGTCGAGCTACGACGTCGACGGCAACCCCAACGCGAGCTCCGCGTCGTGGGTGAAGACCTCGCGCGGGGAGGAGATCTTCGTCACGCTGGAGAACCTCGACGCCGAGGAGATGCCCATGCCGGAGGCCTTCTCGCAGATGCTGGTGGTCGACGTGGCGACGGCCAAGCCGACCGGCGTCGTGAAGCTCGCCGGCAAGAACCCCTTCGGGCTCACCAAGGTGGCGGGCGCGCACCTGTACCTCGCCGAGCCGGGGTCGTTCTTCGCCATCGGCGAGGCGGCGGCCGGGGTCGAGCGCTTCGATCCCGAATCGCAGCAGGGGGCGCTGGTCGCGACGGAGAGCGCGCTCGGCGGGAGCGCGGTGGAGGTGGCGGTTTCCGACGACGAGTCGTGCGCCGCGGCGATCATCGCCGAGCCGTCGAGCCTGAACCGGACGTCGCTGGTGGCCTTCGATCTCACGACCGGTCAGGTGACGCAGATGCTGCTCGGCCAGACGGCCGGGTTCGATCTCGACGGGCTCGCCTGGACGCAGGGGGACACGCGGCTCCTCGTGGGCGACCGCTCCGGCGACGGGAATTACGCGGTTCACGCCTTCGCCCGCGGCACCGGCTGCGCGCTCACCGAAGAGCCCGACGCGCTCTTTCTCCCGCAAGCGCCGCTCGCGTTCCACGCGGTTCACCACTAAGAGCCGCGGATCACGTGATGAAGCAGGAAGAAGCGCTGGCGGGCCCGATTGCCTCGACGGACGACATCGGCGGAGCTCCGGCCACCGAGGACGCGGCGAACGCGAACGCGGGGGTGCGCACCGCCGGCCGTGGCGGGCTCGCCGTGCTCGGCGCCAAGGTCTACTTCATCGTCGTCAGCTTCCTCCAGCAAGTGCTGCTGGCGAAGGTCATCGGTGACGCCGGCTGGGGGGCGCTCTCGCGGGTGCTCCCCTCGGCCAACATCCTCAACAACGTGATGATCGCCGGCTCGGTCCAGGGCGTGAGCCGCTCGGTGGCGCGCGCCGGGGATCCCGAGGAGGAGCAGCGCGCCTTCCGCTCGACCCTGCGGGTGCACGTGCCCATCGCCATCGCCATGGCCCTCGGGTTCGTCGCCTTCGCGCCGGTGATCGCCTGGTTCCAGCACGCGCCGTACATCACGACGCCGCTGATGGTGCTCGCCGGCGTCGTCTTCCTCTACGGCGTGTACGGGCCGCTGGTGGGGAAGCTGAACGGCACCGGCGCCTTCGGCAAGCAGGCGCTCCTCGACGTGCTCTTCGCCACCATCCGCACCGCGGGGATGCTCGCGCTCGGCTGGATCTTCATGCACGCCGGCAGCGCCGATGGCGACGCCGCCGGCTCGGTCGGTGCGCGCGGGGCGCTCGGAGCCTGCGTCGGGTTCGTCGCCGCGGCCGCCTGCATCGTCCCGCTGGCGCTCATGTGGACCGGGACGGGCAAGGCGGGGGCGAGCCGCACCGTGCCGCGCGCCGGCGCGTACCTCGCGCAGCTCGGGCCGCTGGTGCTGGCGCAGCTCTTCACCAACCTGCTCCTGCAGGTGGACATCACCTTGCTCGCGCGCTTCGTCTCGCTCTCGGCCACCGCGAGCGCCGCTGCTGGCGGTCTCGCCGCGGACGCCACCAAGCGGGCCGACGAGTGGCTCGCGGTGTACCGCGCCTGCCAGCTCTTCGCCTTCCTGCCCTACCAGCTGCTCATGAGCATCACCCAGGTGCTCTTCCCGCTGCTGGCGCGGGCGCGGGCCGCGGACGACACCGTCGCCGTGCGTGCGTACGTGCGTCGCGGCGTCCGCCTGGGGACCATCGCCTGCGGCCTGCTGGTGATGGTCATCGCCACCCTCCCCGGCTCGCTCCTGCACTTCGCCTTCGCGCCCGAGTACGCGGTGCGCGGCGCCTCGACGTTGCGCATCCTCGCCCTCGGGCAGGGCGTGTTCGCCCTCCTCGGGATCGCCG
Organism: Labilithrix luteola; assembly: GCA_026225435.1. Lineage (GTDB taxonomy): Bacteria > Myxococcota_A > Polyangia > Polyangiales > Polyangiaceae > JAMFST01. The sequence goes on along the minus strand of JAMFST010000851.1, from coordinate 6,443 downwards.
TCACCGTGCTCGCCAGCCTCGGGCGCGAGCGGCTCGCCGTCGCCATCACCGCGTTCGCCCTCACCCTGGTCGCCGCGCTCTGCTGGGTCACCGTGCCGGCGGCCACCTTCGGCGGCGCGCAGCTCGAGGCGTCGGCCACGGCCACCTCGATCGCGCTGGTGGTCGGGTTGGTCACCGCGGGCTTCCTCGTGCGCCGCCTCACCGGCGCCTTCGGGCCGGCGGCGACGTTCCTTCGCGTCGGCGGTGTGCTGGCGATCGGCACCTTCGTCGGCACCCGGCTGCCGGTGTTCGGCAAGCTGGTGACGCCGGTGATGGCGGTGGTCGTCGTCGTCGCCTACCTGGTGCTGCTGGTGGTGACCGGTGAGCTGGGGAAGGAAGACCTCGGCCTGGTGAAGGCCGTGCTCCTCCGCAAGAAGGGCTGAAGCAAACGCCGCTCGAGAGCAAGCGGTCGCTTCAGAGCGGCCCGCTGTTGCCGCTGCTACTTCCGCCGCGCAGGTTGTGCTTTTGTACCAGGCGGTGGAGGTACATGCGGTCCATCCCGGCGGTGCGCGCCGCGCGGCTCATGTTGCCGGCGGCGTGCTCGAGCAGCGCGGCCAGGTAGGCGCGCTCGAAGGTGTCGACGGCGGCGTCCTTGGCGAGCCGGTAGGGGATGTTCACGTCGATGGGGGGCGGCGCGTTGGACGGGGAGAGCGACGCCGGCCCGAGCTCGTCGCCGCTCGCCGGGCTGGCCGACTGGAGGACGACGCTGCGCTCGACGTAGTTGCGCAGCTCGCGCACGTTCCCCGGCCAGTCGTGCAGGCGCATCTCGGCGATGACCTCGGCCGGGAAGAGCCGCTCTTCCTCCGGCACACCGAGGTTGGCGAGGAACGAGCGGACCAGCAGCAACAGATCGTCGCCGCGCTCGCGCAGCGAAGGGACGCGCACGCCGAGGACGGCGATGCGGAAGTAGAGGTCCTCGCGGAAGCGACCGCGGTTCACCTCGCGTTCGAGCTCGCGGTTGGTGGCGCTGATGACCCGCACGTTCACCTTGCGCGCCTTCACCTCGCCGACACGGCGGATCTCCCGCGCCTCGAGCGCGCGCAGGAGCTTGGGCTGCAGCTCGAGGGGTAGCTCGCCGATCTCGTCGAGGAACACCGTGCCGCCGTCGGCCGCCTCGAAGGCGCCGATGCGCTCGCGATCCGCGCCGGTGAAGGCGCCGCGCACGTGCCCGAACAGCTCGCTCTCCACCAGCGCGGGCGAGATGGCGCCGCAGTCGACGATGACGAACGGCTTGTCCGCGCGCAGCCCGCGGTTGACGATCTCGGTCGCCACCAGCTCCTTGCCGGTGCCGCTCTCCCCCTGGATGAGCACGTTGATCTCGCTCTGGGAGATCTTGTCGAGGGTGGCGAACAGCTTGCGCATCGGCAGGCTCGTTCCGACGATCGCGCCGAAGCTCGGCACCAGGGTGACGAGCTGATGCGCCTCGTCGTCGCTGTCCGTCGTGCGCACGCGCACCGCCGAATCGCCGACGCGGAGCACGCTCTCGGCCGGCAGATCCGCGTCGCGCAGGGTGATGCCGTCGATGCGGGTGCCGTTGAGCGAGCCGGTGTCCTTCACCCGCCAGGCGCCTTCCTCCAGCACCAGGCGGCAATGGAAGCGCGACACCGAGGGGTCGCCGAGCACCAGATCGTTCGAGGCGTGGGTCCCGATGCGGCAGGTCTCGCCGTCGTGCACCAGGGCGCGGTGGGCGACGACGCCGTTCTCGCGCTCCACGGTGAGCGTCAGCCGCGGGAGCGCCACGGTGTCCGAGAGCGCCCGCATCATGGACGTCCCCAGATCCTCGGAGCCGCGCCGCGAGCTGCTCGGGCCCGGGGGCCCGGAAGCGGGCGGAGGCGGCCGGACCGTCACCTGCCCTTCCACGGGGCGCATCGACCGCGGAGGGGGAGTCAGGGGACGTCGAGCCACTCTCGTCATCCTAGCGGAAGGCGCGCGTAGGCTCCATCCCCAGACAGCCACTGGCGATTCCTGAACACCTGCGCTCGCGGCGGGACCCGCCCGCAGCGAGCGCCAGTGCGGGAGCCGAGCTCGCTCCCGGCTCAGTCCGCGTCGCGGTGGCGGCCGGGCTTGATCGGCCCGGCGGCGACGATGGCCGCCTTCAGCGTCGACTGGAGCTCGAGGTTCGACCCGAGCGTCTCGCGCGAGCGCTCCCGCCCGTTGCCGAGCGCGGTGCCGGCGAACGACAGGTGGTTGCCGCTCTTGTCGACGAGGCCGCGGGACACGCCTAGATCGATGAGCTCCGATGCCAGGTCCACGCCGCTGCCCCAGCGGATCTCGAACTCCGCTTCCGCGAACGGCGGTGCACATTTGTTCTTCGCGATCTTGACCCGCGTGCGCCCGCCGACCGGCTCGTCACCGACCTTCACCTGGCCGATGCGGCGAACGTCGAGCCGCATGCTGGCGTAGTACTTCAACGCGTTCCCGCCCGTGGTCGTCTCCGGCGAGCCGAAGGTCACGCCGATCTTCATGCGCAGCTGGTTGAGGAAGACGATGCACGTCTCGGTGCGGTGGGCGACGGCGGTGAGCTTGCGCAGCGCCTGGCTCATGAGGCGCGCCTGCAGGCCCATGTGGCTGTCGCCCATGTCCCCTTCGAGCTCCGCCTTCGGCGTGAGCGCCGCGACCGAGTCGACGATGATCAGGTCGACGGCGCCGCTGCGCACCAGGCTCTCGGCGATGTCGAGCGCCTGCTCGCCGGTGTCCGGCTGGGAGATGAGCAGCTTGTCCGTCTCGACGCCGATGGTGCGGGCGTAGGCGAGATCGAGCGCGTGCTCGGCGTCGATGAAGGCGCAGATGCCGCCCGAGCGCTGCGCCTCGGCGATGGCGTGCAGCGCCAGCGTCGTCTTGCCCGAGGACTCCGGGCCGTAGATCTCGACCACGCGGCCGCGCGGGTAGCCGCCGATGCCGGTGGCCAAGTCGAGGGTGAGCGAGCCGGTGCGGATGGTGCCGATCGGCTCCACGTCGATGTCGTCTCCCAGCGTCATGATCGCCCCCTTGCCGAACTGCTTCTCCAGGGACGACAGCACCCCCTTGAGCGTACGCATCTTCTCCGCAGTGGTCTCTTGCAGCATGATCGAATGTACTTTCTTCGCCTGTGGACGGATGGATCCCGCGCGCGACGAGGCGCACGCCGCGACGGGACTTGGAACGCGCGCCTCTTCAGGCGGCGTGCAAGGTGGTGGGGCGGCGGTCGAGGACGCGCGCGCCGATGGCCTCGGCCACGTGGTGCGCGGCGACGGCGGTCTGCCCTTCGAGGTCGGCGAGGGTGCGGGCGACGCGGAGGACCTTGCCGTAGGCGCGGGCCGAGAGCGCGAGCCGCTCGACCGCCGTGGCCAGCAGGCGGCTGCTGCGGTCGCACAGCGCGGCGATGTGCTTGAGGTCGCGCATGGCGAGCGCGCCGTTGGTGGGGGCGCTGGTCTCGCGCGCTTCGAAGCGGGATCGCTGGATGGCACGAGCTTCGGCCACGCGGACGGCGACGGCGGCGGACGATTCACCGCGGACATCGGCCTGCAGCTCCCCCACCCGCACCGGCGGCAAGACGACGTGGACGTCGAGGCGGTCGAGCAGCGGGCCGCTGAGACGTGCGCGGTACTTCTGGATGCGGTCGCGGGTGCAGCCGCAGCGATCGGAGCCATCGCCGAGGTAGCCGCAGGCGCACGGGTTGGTCGCGGCGACGACCAGCGGGCGCGCGGGGAAGGTCACCTTGCCGTGCGCGCGCGAGATGCTGACGGTGCCGTCCTCGAGCGGCTGGCGCAGCGCCTCGAGCGCGGGGCGACGGAACTCGGCCAGCTCGTCGAGGAAGAGCGCGCCGTGATGCGCCAGGCTCACCTCGCCGGGGCGCAGGCCCTCGCCTCCGCCGACCATCCCCACCTCGCTCAGCGTGTGGTGCGGCGAGCGGAACGGGCGCGCGCGCACGTCGGCTGGAGACTTGGACAGGAGGCCGGCGATGCTGTGGATGGCCGTGACCTCGAGCGCCTCCTCCTGCGTGAGCGGCGGCATGATGCCGGGGAGGCGGCGGGCGAGCATCGTCTTGCCCGAGCCGGGCGGCCCGATCATCAGCAGGTTGTGACCACCGGCGGCGGCGATCTCGAGCGCGCGTCGCGCCGCGGACTGACCGCGCACCTCGATGAGGTCGTCGTCGTAGTGGGCCGGCAAGGGGCGCTCGGGGACGGTCGCTTGCGCCAGCTTGTGCTCGCCGCGGATGCTCGCCACCAGCTCACCGAGCGAGGAGACGACCCGTACGTCGACCCCGCTGACGAGCGCGGCCTCCGTCCCGTTGCGCCGGGGAACGACGGCGCGGGTGATGCCCCGCTGGCGCGCGCCGAGCACCTTGGGGAGCGCGCCGCGGACCGAGTGGATGTCGCCGCTGAGCGACAGCTCGCCGAGGAAGAGGACGCCGTCGATCGGCTCGCTGGGGATGACGCCGAGGCACGCCAGCGTGGCGACGGCGATGGCCACGTCGAAGCCGCTGCCGCTCTTCCGCAGATCGGCGGGCGCGAGGTTGACCACCAGGCGGTACTCCGAGAGATCGACCCCCACGTGCGCCAGGGCGCTCTTCACCCGCACGCGGCTCTCGCGGACGCTCACCTCGGCCAGCCCCACGAGCTCGAAGGAGGGGACACCGCGCGACGCGTCGACCTCCACGCGAACCGGGTGGGCATCGAGACCGAGCAACGTTGCGCCGAGCGCATGAGCGAGCATGCCGGGCCCTGAGCGAAGGGCGTGCCGGCGTGGCGAAGCGGAGGAATGCGGCAGAGCGCGGGTCGCGCAGGTGTCCGGGACGGATCCGACGTGTCCCGGGACAGCGTCAGATCACGTCGGAGAGCGGTACGCGGCGCGAAGGTGGTCGACGAAGGCTCGGATCGGCGGGGCACCTCGCTGCTCGACCCTGTGGATCGCACTGGCAACGACGGTCGGGGTCGTCCACTCGGGGAGGAGGACTCGAAGGTTGCCGCTCGCGAGATCGTCGCCCACGAACCAGTCCGGCAGGAGCGCCAGACCGGTGCCGAGGAGCGCGAGATCGCGGAGCGCGTGCAGAGCGTTGGTCCGGAAGACGGCGTGCAAGCGCACGCGAACCTCACGGCGGTCGCTCACGAGGACGAACGTATCGCCCACGTCGCCGAACTCGTGCGTCAGTGCGTCGTGCTTCGCGAGCGCTTCGACGGTGGCGGGTGTGCCCCGCCGTTTCAGGTACCTGGGCGACGCGACCAGGATGCGGCGGAGCGAGCAGAGCTTGTGCCCGACGATGTCCCCCGTGTCGGGGAGAGCGGCGCCCACGCGGATGGCCAGGTCGACTCCGTCGACGACCAGATCGACCAGGCGGTCCTCCAGGCGAAGTCCCACGCGTAGCCCGGGGTGCTTGGCCATGAGAGACCCCATGTGGGGGACGACGCGCGCCATTCCAAACGTGACCGGCGCGCTCACCTGCAAGATGCCCTGCCTGGCATCGCCGAGGCTCATCGAGTGCGCGTCGGTGACATCTCGCAGGATGCGCACGCAGCGCTCGTAGTAGCGGAGCCCCGCGGGCGTGATGACCATCCGCCGCGTCGTTCGGGCGAGGAGCTGGGTTCCTAGCTCTGCTTCGAGCGCTGCGATCCGTCGGCTCACGGCCGCCGACGAGACGCGGAGCTGCTTCGCCGCCGCCGACAGACCACCGGACTCCACGACGCGGGTGAACGTCGCCATCGCGTCGAAGATGTCCATATGCCGACCTTGCCCGATTCGTACGCTCGGCGCAAAAGTGTTCATCGGCGGTCGCGCCTACTCAGCGCGCAGGGTCGGCCGCACGTTGGGACTCACCAACATGAACACTGCTGCCAACGTGATACCGCAATCGGCGGGCGCTCTGACCTTCAGCCCCGACGGGGTCCTCTTCCTGGGCGACAACAAGCTCGGAGCCGTCTTCGCCTTCGAGACGGAGCGCGGTCAGGCTCCAGCGTCGCTGGATCCCTTCCTCTTCGAGTCGATCGACGAGAGGATCGCCGCCGCGCTGGGCGTGACGGCGAAGAGCCTGGTGATGAACGGGATGGCCGTCCACCCGGTGACGCGCGAGCCGTACCTGTCCGTCGGCGTTCGCAAGGGCGATCGCCTGGAGCCCGCGCTCGTGAGCGTCTCGCTTGCCGGCGAGGTGCACCTCTTCGACCTCTCCTCGTCGAAGGTGACGGTGCACCGGCTGTCCGACGTTCCCGACGAGGACAAGACGTTCAAGTCGCGGGCCGGGTTTTTCCCGATGCCACCCGCGGCGGTGTTCGACGAGAAGGCGCGCACGCCGATCCGATCGATGACGATCGTGGATCTGAAGTTTCACGCCGGAGACGTGTTCGTCGCCGGCGTCTCGAACCAGGAGCTCTCCTCCACGCTGCGGCGGATCCCCTATCCGTTCACCGGGGCCGCCAGCGAGACCCAGGTGG
>JAMFST010000850.1 GCA_026225435.1 Labilithrix luteola | reverse complement strand
GCCTTCGCGATGCCGAGCTTGCTGAGGTAGGACTCGACCGAGTTCTCGCAGACGAGCACCACGCGGTCCTTGCCGGACAGGCCGGCCGCGAGGAGCGCGTTGCCGATGCGGTTGGCGATGGCGTTGGCCTCGCGGTACGTCAGCCTCTCGAGCTCCGGCTGGGCGAAGGCGCCGGGCCAGCCGATGATCGCCTCCTTGTCCGGGTAGCTCCAGATGAGGCGCTCGAGCAGGTCTCCCAGCGCCAGGCGATTCCAGCGTTCGGTCGCGCGACGGTTCGTCAGACTGGTGACGTCGATGGTCATGGTGGTCTCCACCCGGGACTGTTGCTCAAGTCGAGGCGCAGTGAAAGTGAGTCTCGCTTATCTGCGATTTTGACGCGTCACGTCGGAGCGATCAAAAATGGCCTCGACATAATGAGCCTGGCTCACTAAAGATTTCTCCATGCTGTTCGATCTCACGGAGGAGCACAAAGAGATCCTCGCCGCGGCGGACCGTTTCGCGCGCTCGGAGCTCTACCCACTCTCGACCCGCATGGACAACGAGGAGTGGTGGCCGCCTGACGCAATGCGCAAGGTCGGCCAGGCCGGCTTCCTCGGCGTGACCATCCCCCAGGAGCTGGGCGGCGTCGGCAGCGATCTGTTCACCAGCGGCCTGGTGCTCCAGGCCTTCGCCCGCTGGAACCACGCCTTCGCGCTCTCCTGGGTCGCCCACGAGAACCTGTGTTTGTACAATCTCTCGCGCCACGCCAACGAGGCGCAGAAGGACCGCTGGGTCCGCGGCCTCGCCTCCGGTGAGCTGATCGGCGCGCTCGCCCTCACCGAGCCCGGCGCCGGCTCCGACGCGCTCGGCTCGATGCGCACCACCGCCCGCAAGGACGGCGAGGAGTACGTCCTCAACGGGTCCAAGCTGTACATCACCAACGGCCCGGTGGCCGACGTGCTGCTGGTCTACGCGAAGAGCGATCTCTCGCGCGGCACCCGCGGCATCTCCGCCTTCGTGGTGGAGAAGGACACCCCCGGCTTCCGCGTGGCGCAGAAGCTGGTGAAGATGGGCTTCCGCGGCAGCCAGACCGCCGAGCTGGTCTTCGAGGAGTGCCGCATCCCGGCGAAGAACCGGGTCGGCGAGGAGAACCTCGGCGTGGCCATCGTCATGAGCGGTCTCGACGTCGAGCGCGCCATGATCAGCCCCATCTGCCTCGGCGTGGCCGAACGCGCGCTCTCGCTGTCGCTCGAGTTCGCCAAGACGCGCGAGCAGTTCGGCAAGCCGATCGCCAGCTTCCAGATGATCCAGGCGAAGCTCGCCGAGATGTACGTCCGCGTCGAGACGATGCGGACCTTCACCTATCGCGTGCTCCAGGCGGCCAACGACCTCGAGGCGGGGCAAGCCGGCCACGGCGAGATCCACGCGCTCACCGCGGCGTCGGTGCTCTACGCCGCCGAGACGATGAACAAGGTCGTGGACGAGGCTGTCCAGATCCACGGCGGCGCCGGCTACATCTGGGAAACGGAGATCAACCGTCTCTTCCGCGCGACCAAGCTGCTCGAGATCGGCGCCGGCACCAGCGAAGTGCGCAAGCTGATCATCAGCAAGGAGATCCTCGGCTCATGACCGACGCGCCCGCCGCCAAGCGTCCGCCGAAGGAGGTCCTCGCCGCCGAGTTCTCCGACGAGGCGCTCTTCGCCCACCCCAAGTCGTTCGCCGACGGGCTGTTCGACGGGAAGGTCGTGCTCCTCACCGGCGCGGGCGGCGGCATCGGGCGCGCGGTCGCCTGGCTCGTGGGGCGCCTCGGCGCCACCGTGATCATCGCCGGTCGCAAGCAGGAGAAGCTCGACGTGCTCTCCGCGGCGATGCGCGCGAAGGGGCTCAAGGTCCACAGCCACCTGGCCGAGATGCGCGAGCGCGACCAGGTCGATGCGCTCGTCGACTTCGCCTGGAAGACCGGAGGGGCGGTCGACCTCGTCATCCACTCCGCGGGCGGGCAGTTCCCCCAGGCGGCGATCGACTTCTCCCTCAAGGGCTGGAAGGCGGTCATCGACACGAACCTGACCGGCACCTTCAACCTGATGCAGGAGTCGGCGCGTCGCTGGCGAGACGCTGGCCGCGGAGGGAACATCGTCAACATCGTCACCTCGCCGCGCAACCTGCACCACGTGTCGCACAGCAACGCGGCGCGCTCCGGGATCATCGCCTTCAGCGAAGCGGTCGCCGTCGAGTGGGCACCGCTCGGCATCCGCGTGAACTGCGTCGCCCCCGGCGTCATCCGCAGCGAGGGCTTCGCCGCCTACGAGCCGCAGGTGCGTGCACGGTACAAGGACTCGAACCCGCTCCGCCGCATGGGCACCCCCTGGGACATCGCCGAGGCGTGCGTCTACCTCGGCGGGCCGTCGGGGCACTTCATCACCGGCGCGAACCTCGAGGTCAACGGCGGCGGCTCGCTGTGGGGCGAGGTCTGGACCACCGACAAGCCGGACTACTTCCTCGAAGCGTCGCGGGCGACCGATCCGGCGAACGTGCCCAACCAGACGGAGGACGACGGCGATGACTGAGCGCGGCACCCGGCTCACCCAGCAGCAGCTCGACGCCTTCGCCGCCGCCCGCAACTCGCTCGCCGTGTGCGAGTACTTCGGGTTCAAGATCGCGTTTCACCTGGACGAGAGCGAGGGGGACTGCGTCGAGATCACCCTCGACGACGTGAAGCCCGGGCAGCGCGGCGGTCTCGGCACCAGCGCGGTCAACGGCGGCGTGCTCGCCGCCATCTTCGACTTCGCCGTCGGCTACGCGGCCACTCTCGCCCCGCCGCTGCGCAAGAGCGCGACGGTGCAGCTCTCGCTCAACCTCGAGAGCCCGGTGCTCGGCGACTTCGTTCGCTGCACCGCCCGCATCGGCAAGCAGGCGCGCAACATCCTCTTCGTCTCGGCGGAGATCGCCGACGAGCACGGGAAGGTGTGCGCGCGCGGCACCGGGATGTGCGCGCTCGGGCCGGAGGTCGATCTCGAGGAGTGGACTCGCGGAAAGGACGGACAGGTCGGACCATGACGGATCAGCCCAAGCCCCAAGTAGAGAAGCGCGATGTACATCTGGAGGTCCGCGGCGCGGTCCACGTCGTCACCATCGACCGCGAGGAGGTGCGCAACGCCCTCAACGAGTCAGTGGCCGCGGGCATCAAGGCCGGGCTCGACGCCGCCGAGGCCGAT
>JAMFST010000849.1 GCA_026225435.1 Labilithrix luteola | reverse complement strand
ATTGCGCATCCAGAGCAACGGCGTCGTCGTCACCAACTGCTACATCCACGACAACCAGGACGGCATCCTCGCGGCGCCGCTGACCGGTGGCACGGGTACGATCACCGTCGAGCACACCGAGCTCAAGGGGAACGGCCTCGGCGACGGCTGCGACAACGGCGGCTGCACGCACAACGCGTACATCGGGAACTACGCCAAGCTGATCTTCCAGTTCAACTACTCGCACGCGCTCGCCAGCGACTCGCCCGACAAGGGGCACCTGCTCAAGTCGCGCGCGCTCGAATCGGACATTCTGTACAACCGGATCACCGACGAGACGAGCAAGGGAACCAGCTACGAGATCGACCTGCCCAACGCCGGGCTGGCGATCCTCGTCGGCAATGTCATCGAGAAGGGGACGAGCCCGGGGAATCCCATCCTCGTCAACTACGGAGAGGAGGGGGCAGGCACCGGCACCAACATGCTCTACGCCGCGTACAACACGCTGGTGAACGCCGGCTCGACGAACGGCGCGTTCATCAACATCTCGCAGGGCACGCTCGGCGCGGCGCACGACAACATCTTCTCCGGCACCGGTAGCCTGCTGACTGGCCTGTCGACCGACAACCTGTCCGGAGTCGACCCGCTGTTCGTCGATCCGACCACGTACAATTATCACTTGAAGACCGGCTCTCCGGCGGTCGGCAAGGCGGTGGCTCCGGGCACTGCCAGCGGCTTCCCGCTCACCGCGGTGTTCGAGTACGTCGATCCGCTGGGCGCGGTCTCCCGCGCGGCGGCGAGCGACGTCGGCGCGTTCGAGCTCGGCACCAACGTGAGCAACCCGAGCGAGGACGCGGGCGCCGAGTCGCCGGACGGTTCCGTGTCGACCGGCACGGGCGTCGGTGGCGGCGACTCCGGAACGAGCGTGGATGCGGGTACGGGCACCGGGACCGGGACGGGAACCGGCAGCGGGACGGTCGACTCCGGCACCGGCGGCAGCACGAGCACCGGTGGCGGCGCGGACGCCGGTACCACGAGCGCCGCGGGCGAGGACAGCGACGACGGCGGCTGCAGTGTCGCGCCGACGCGCTCCACCAGCGAGCTCCCCTTCGTCGGTCTCGGCCTGGCGCTCGCGGCCTTCGCCCGCCGCCGCTCGCGTCGCGTCAGTCGGTCGTGACGGGCTTGGCGACCTTCATCACCGTGCCGTCGCCGCGGTTCGTCCAGAACACGCTGCTGTCGCCGAGCTTCACGGCGAAGGGGCGGTCCTGGGCGACCGCGAGGGTCTCGGCGGCGGCGCCGTTGCATCCCGTGAGCGGGCAGCGGCGGATGACGCCGAGCGGGCTGTCGGTCGACCAGTAGACCCCGCTCGCGTCGACGGCGAGACCGAGCGGGCTGTTCTCGGAGGCGATCTGCGCCGGGTTGCCCGCGCAGCCGCTCAGCGGGCAGGCGTAGATGCCGCCGGCGGTCTCGTCGTCGGTCCAGTAGACGAGCCCGCCGTAGGTGACGACGAAGTAGGGCGAGTAGGCCGACGACCCGCCGCCGGCGAAGATCGTCGCGCCGCCGTCGCAGCCGGTGACCGGACATTCGTCCACCGCGCCGTGCGGGTTGGCGACCCAGAAGAGCGCCCCGCCGTTGACCGCGATCGTGCCCGGCCCGGCCAGCTCGTCGAGCAGGGTGGGGCCGCCCGCCGGGCAACCGGTGACGGGGCAGGAGAGCACCAGGCCGGTGCCGTCGACGTTCTGGTCCCAGTAGACCGAGGTCGAATCGACGGCGATCCCCTCCGCGTTCGTCTGGCCGGTGGCGATGACCGTCGGAACGCCGCCGCAGCCGCCGAGCGCGCAAGCGTGCACGTAGCTGCCGGCGAAGGCGGTCCAGTAGGCGCGCGTGGCGTCGAGCGCGATCCGCGTCGGGCCGTCCTCCCCCGAGGCGAGCACGGTCATCCCAGCGTCGCAGCCTCCTTGCGAGCAGCGGACGACCGCGCCGGCGTCGGCGTCGTTGACCGTGAAGTAGAGCGAGGTGGAGTCGAGCGCGAGGTCGAAGGCCGACGGCCAGCCGCTGGCGAGCGTGACCGGCTGGCAGGCGCTGTCCTGGCAGGTGCCGCCCTGGCAATCGTGACCGCAGGCGCCGCAGTTGTGCGCGTCGCTGGCGACGCTGCCGCTGCACGTGCCGCCGTCGGCACCAGCGTCGGCGACGGTGCCGTCATGCAGGTAGTCGAGCGAATTGGCCAGCGTGCAGCGGGT
>JAMFST010000848.1 GCA_026225435.1 Labilithrix luteola | reverse complement strand
GTGACGCCGATGCCGAGCTCCTGCGCCATCGGCATCAGCTCCCCTTCGACGGTGCGCTGGAGGAGCGAGTACTCGATCTGCAGCGCGATGATCGGCGACGTCCCGCGGATCGTCGCCATCGTCTGCGCCTGCGCCACCTTCCAGGCGGGCGTGTCGCTGAAGCCGACGTAGCGGACCTTCCCCTGCTCGATGAGCGTCTCGAGCGCGCGCATCGTCTCCTCGATCGGCGTCGTCCTGTCCCAGACGTGCAGCCAGTACAGATCGACGTAATCGGTGCGCAGGCGGCGGAGCGACTCCTCGCACTGGGCGATGATGGCCTTGCGGTTCGAGCCGCCGCCGTTCGGATCGCCGAGGAACATGTTGGTGGTGAACTTGGTGGCGATGACCACGCGGTCACGCTTCTTGCGATCGTGCGCCAGGTGCTCGCCGATGATCACCTCGGAGTGCCCCTTGGTGTAGCCGTTGGCGGTGTCGATGAAGTTGCCGCCCTGCGCGATGTACGCGTCGAGGATGCGCTTCGCCTCCTCCGGCTCCGAGCCCCAGCCCCATTCTTTTCCGAAGGTCATCGCGCCCAGGCAGAGCGGGCTGACGCGAAGACCGGAGTGACCCATGGTGACGTAGTGAGCGAGCGACATGCGGCGGTTCTAGGAGCCTGATTCACGCGTGTCGACGACGACCCAGCATGAGCTGGCAACGCGCTGCGACAATCGGCGATGACGCGGTGCTCGTACCCCGCTCGCGGCGGCCAGCTGTGGGACCATGGACAGGCTACTTTTTTCCGTCCAAATGCAGGAATGGCCATGACCGACGAGCTCCTCGAGCACAACCTGATTCACCGTATCAACGTCGGTGACATGCTCACCCGCGCCGCGGCGCACACGCCGGATCGCGAGGCGCTGGTCGACGGGCCGCGGCGCTTCACCTACCGGCAGCTGGACGAGTGGGTGAATCGCACGGCGCACGGGCTGGCCGCGCGCGGCTACGGCAAGGGGAACACGCTGGCAATCATCTCCGGCAACGGGGCCGAGTTCCTCGTCGCCTACTTCGCCTGCGCCAAGTCGGGGATCGTCGTCGTCCCCATCAACCTGGGGTGGCGCGAGAGCGAGATGGCCTACGTCTTCCGCCACGCCAAGGTGCGCGGGCTGCTCGTCGAGTCGCAGCTCCTCGAGCGAGCGGACCAGGCGCTCGTCGCTGCTGCCGCCGACGCCGCCAAGCCGCACGAGGTCCGCGACGTGTTCGTGGCTCCGGGCACCGGCAGCGTGAAGGCCGGATCGATCGCCGGGCGCGCCTACCTCGACTTCGCCGAGCTCGCCACCGGGCAGAGCGCCGCGCAACCCGAGGTGCTCGTCGGCGATCGCGATCCGATCACCTATATGTACACCAGCGGCACCACCGCCGCGCCCAAGGGGGTGGTCACCTCGCACCTGGCGGTGCATCTCGAGTCGATCACCGGCGCCTTCGACATGGAGATGCGTCGCAGCGACCGCGTGCTCTGCATGATGCCGCTCTTCCACACCGCGCAGCTCAACGCCATCTGTACGCCGTGCGTGCTGGTCGGCGCCACCATGGTGCTGCTGCGCGCTTTCGACGCGGAGACGGTCCTCGACCTCACCGAGCGCGAGAAGCTCAGCGTCCTCTTCGCCCTGCCGATGATGTACCGCGCGCTCGTCGCCGGGCAGACGGCGAAGGCGCGCGCGGTGGAGTCGCTGCGGCTCTGCATCTACGCGATGGCGCCGATGCCGAACCACGAGCTGAAGGCGGCGCTCGAGACCTTCAACTGCGGCTTCGCGCTCCTCTTCGGGCAGACCGAGATGACCCCCACGGCGACCATCTTCCGCCCCGAGCACCAGCTCTCGCACATGGGCGCGGTAGGCACGCCCGGCATCAACGTGCAGGTGGCGATCATGGGCGAGGACGGGACACTGTTGCCGCGTGGCGAGCGCGGCGAGATCGTCTACCGCAGCCCGCACGTCACCGAGCGGTACCTCGACGACGAGAAGGCGACGTCGGCCGCCTTCAAGCACGGCTGGTTCCACTCGGGCGACACCGGGCACCTCGGCGAGGACGGGATGCTGTGGTTCGGCGATCGCTTCAAGGACGTGATCAAGACCGGTGGCGAGAACGTGGCTTCGCTGGAGGTGGAGAAGCTCGTCTACGAGGTGGCGCCGGGCGTCGCCCAGGCGGTGGTCATCGGGCTGCCGCACGATCGCTGGGGCGAGGCGATCACCGTCGTGGCAGTGGCGCACCCCGGCAAGGACGTGGAGCCGGACGCGATCATCGCCGCGCTCAAGACGCGCCTGTCGCCGTTCAAGGTGCCGAAGTCGGTCATCGTCGTCGAGGCGATGCCGATGACCTCCACCGGCAAGATCCAGAAGCACCTGCTGCGGCAGAAGCACGCCGCGCACTACAAGGGGGAGGGGCGGCCGTGAACGACGTCTCGCGGGCTCAGGAAATCACCCTGCGCGGTCTCTTCGCGCGCGCGGCGAAGCTCTTCGCCGGCAACGTGGCGGTGGTCGACGCCGCCGGTCGCTACACCTACGCGGAGATCGATCAGCGGGCGCGCCGGCTCGCGGCGGTGTTCCTGGCGCACGGGCTCGGGCGCGGCGATCGGGTCGCCATCCTCTCCGAGACGCGGCGCGAGTACGTCGAGACGTACATCGCCGCGGCCTACGTCGGCGTCACGCTCCTCACGCTCAACATCCGCCTCCACCCTCGCGAGCTGGGCGAGGTGATCGAGGCGGCGAAGCCGAAGCTGGTGATCGCCTCGCGCGATCTCTGGCCGAAGATCGAAGCGTCGGTCGGCGCCGTGAAGCACGCACTCGGCTTCGACGAGCCTCTCCGCGGCGAAGCTTCCTACGAAGACGCGCTGGCCGCCGCCGGCGATCCCGACGAGCCGTCCGCCCGCGCCGCGCTCGCCGCCATCGAGGTGCGCGCCGCCGACATC
>JAMFST010000847.1 GCA_026225435.1 Labilithrix luteola | reverse complement strand
GGCGGCGAATCCGTTCTTCTCCATGGTGCCCGAGGGCGGTGCCACGCTGGCGCTCGTGGCCCTCTCCAGCGTCGCCACCGTCATTGCCTCACAGGCCCTCATCTCGGGAGCCTTCTCGCTCACCCGCCAGGCGATGCAGCTCGGCTATTTCCCGCGAGTGACCATCAAACACACCGCGGCGCACACGGAGGGCCAGATCTACATTCCGCAGATCAACTGGATCCTCGCCGTCGGCTGCTTGCTGCTCGTCATCGGATTCCAGAAGTCCGACCGCCTGGCGTCCGCGTACGGCATAGCGGTGACCGGCACCATGGGACTGACCTCGTGCGTCTACTACGTGGTCATGCGGCACACCTGGAAGTGGCCGAAGCTCGCGTGCTACGCGCTCCTCGCGCTCTTCCTCTCGTTCGACCTGCCGTTCTTCGCGGCCAACACCGTCAAGATCCTCGACGGCGGGTGGGTTCCGGTCGCCATCGGCGTGGGCTTCATCGCGGCGATGCTCATCTGGAGCAAAGGTCGAACCCTCATCGTCGAGGAGTACCTGCGGCGAAGCGCGACCATCGAGGAGGCCCTCCCTCACCTGCTCGAGCGGGTCGTCGCGCGGCTCCCCGGCACGGGCGTCTTCATGTCGTCCTCCACGACCCACGCCCCGCCGGTCTTGATCCACATGATCGAGCGTGAGCACGCGCTCCACGAGCAGGTCGTCTTGCTCACGGTCGTCACCGAGACCGACCCGGAGGTCCCCGAGGCCCGCCGCCTCGAGGTGCGCTCGCTCGGCAGCGGCGTGCACCAGGTGACCGCCTCGTACGGCTTCATGCAAGAGCCCAATGTCCCCCGCGTGCTGGCCGAAGCCGCCGTGCGTCTGGGATTGTCGTTCGACCCGCTGGCCTCCACCTATTACCTCGGGCGGGAGAGCGTCCAGGGAGGACGGAAGGGGGCGATGGGAGCGTTTGCCGAGAGTCTCTTCAGTTATCTACAGCGGAACGCCGTGACGGCGGACCGCCATTTTCATATCCCACCGCGTCAAGCGATCGAGATCGGCATCCAGCTGGACCTGTGAACGGGTGCGCCGCGCAACAGCCCCGTCGAGACGCGTGCGCATCCGCGAAAGCTCATCGAGCCGGAGGACGGCGCGGACACCTTCGCCGTCGCGCTGAAGATATTTCTCGCCGGCATCAGCCTCGTGCGCGTGGACGTGGCCGACGGCGCCGTGACCACCGGTGGGGTCGGGGCCTTCGCGATACTCTGTTTCCTCTGCCTCCTGGGCTTCGCGCTCCAGAGGGCACGGGCATGACCTCG
Organism: Labilithrix luteola; assembly: GCA_026225435.1. Taxonomy (GTDB): domain Bacteria; phylum Myxococcota_A; class Polyangia; order Polyangiales; family Polyangiaceae; genus JAMFST01. The sequence continues at coordinate 588 of JAMFST010000847.1, read as the reverse complement.
CGAGGGGAGCCCGAGCGCGCCAGCTCCACTGGGCGCACGCTGCTCGTGAACAGCGGCTGGCGCTCGGTCGCGAGCCAGCGCGTGCTGTACCAGAAGTACAAGGCGGGCCGAGGTCCGGTGGCGGCACCGCCGGGGACCTCGCCGGAAGCGCGCTCGGCAGCGGGTGGCTCAAGGCGAATTCGACCGATCGCTTCGAGCGTGACGCGCCACCTCCTGGCCGAGGCGATTCCGCCCTCCGGCCCGCGCAAGCTGGGATCAGCGGCGGCGCAGTAGCGCGTGCCATCCTGAGCCAACTCCCCGCGTCGACTGACACGTGCGCCCGGCTCGAGAAGGCGCGCACCGCGCCGCCGGCCGATTTCCGAGGTCTCGACCACTGGCACTGTCCATGCTGAGCTTTCTCGCGTGCACCCGACCAACCTGCTGATTCCTCTCGCTGCCGTCCTCGTGGCGCTCGCCGCAGCCAGCTGCGGAAGCGACGACACGCCATCCGGCGCCGCGCCCGCGCTTGCGGACGGAGGCGGGGGCGGCGGTGACGCCGGTGACGGTGGGACGAAGCTCGGGACTTCGTGCGACGGCGGCACCGTCGGC
>JAMFST010000846.1 GCA_026225435.1 Labilithrix luteola | reverse complement strand
GTCGGGGCCGTCCACGTCGTAGAGCGGTGGCCGCGCAGCGAAGCGGATCATCAGCTCGCGCAGCAGAGGCGTCACCGTCATCGCGCAGCACTCCGCCGGCAAGCTCCTCGGCGCCGCGTCCACGTCGACGAAGACGGCGTAACCCTCGAACGGCGCCACGCCGCGGATCTTGTGCTGCACCCCACCGGGGATCCACAGCGCCGACTGCGGCGGCACGATCCACATCGCGTCCTCCCCTTCGCAGGTCACCTCCCCGCGCACGACGAAGGACAGGTGCGGCTCGCGATGGCTGTGCATCTCGCTCTCGATGCCGCCGGTGAAGCTCCCTCGCTGCCCTCTGTGCAACGTGACCGCCGACGACTCCGCCTGGGAACGCCTGCCGCTGATCGCCGAGATCCACGCCGACGACGTGCGCCACCTGGTGGAGCGCTGGCCCTGGGACGACGACATCGTGCTCGTCGTGCGCGCCTGCCCGTGCGGCGGCAGCCTGGTGCGCCGCGAGCGACGCGCTACTCCTCCTCGATGCCGGCGATCAGCCGCAGGCAATGCTGGAACGTCTCCCGCAGCTCCGGAGGAACCGCCGCCAGGATCTGCTTCTGTACATTTTTCACCGCGGGCATCGACTGCTCGAGCAGCTTCACCGCCGCGCGCGTCGCGCTGATGGCGTTGGTGCGGCCGTCCTCGGCGGTGCGCCGCCGCTCCAGCAAGCCGCGCTCGGTCAGCCGGCGGACCATCTGCGCGAGCGTGTTCTTGTCGATGCCGGTGAGCTCGACGAGCTCCGCCTGGCTCGCCTCCGGGTGCTGGCAGACGGTGACCAGCAGCGCCACCTGTTGACGCGTGGGGCCGTCGGTGCCGAGCGCCGCGGTGAAGAGCTCCTCGGAGCGCTGGTGGCAGCGCCGCAGGAGGTGACCGGGGGTATTCTTGAGGGTGAAGCTCTCGATGTCCGACGGCAAGGCGCCGCGTCGTGTCGCACGCATCTGTGAGCGCCCGAGCTTAGTGCAAACCCAGCGCGGATGACGCGTCTGCGTTTCGCGATTGCGCGTTGCGTCGAGAATTTCCCGATGAAAAGGCGTTGACCGCCCGCTGTTGGTACGTAAACGTACTAACCAGGTGACCGACGATGAACTGGATTCGTGACCTCCGCTACGTGCGCCTCGGCGCCTCCGATCTCGATCGCAGCGTGCGCTTCGCCACCGAGATCCTCGGGCTCGAGCTGGTGCAGCGCGATCAGAACCGCGCCTACCTCCGGGCCGGCCACGGGCAGCACCACCACATCTGCTACGTGAAGAGCGACGTGGGGCAGGTCTTCGCCCACGAGTCGCTCGGCTTCGAGGCGCCGTCCGCCGCGGAGCTCGACGGCGTCATCGCCTCGCTCGATCGCAGCGGCCTGCGCATCCGCGAAGCGAGCTCCGGCGAGCGCGACGAGCGGCGGGTGAGCGCGCTGTACACGCTGACCGATCCGACCGGCAACGGCCTCGAGCTGTTCCACACGCTGGCGCCCGACGGGCCGTGCACCTTCGGGCGCGACGCGGGGATCACCTCGTTCAGCCACGTGGGGTTGCGCACCACCGATCCCAAGCGCGACGAGCGCTTCTGGACCGCGGAGCTCGGCGCCAAGGTGAGCGACTGGATCGGCGACGCGGCGCTGCTGCGCATCGACGAGGTGCACCACAAGATCGCCCTCTTCCCTTCGAAGCGCCCCGGCGTGCAGCACGTGAACTTCCAGGTGGGCGCCATCGACGACGTGATGCGGTCCTATTACTGGCTCAAGGAGAAGGGCATCCGCATCGTCTTCGGTCCCGGGCGCCACCCGACGTCGAGCGCGGTGTTCCTCTACTTCGAGGGGCCGGACGACATCGTCTACGAGTACTCCAACGGCGTCCGCCTCATCACCGACGAGAGCTACCAGCCGCGCCAGTTCCCCTTCGAGCCGCAGTCGTTCTGCATGTGGGGCTCGCGGCCGGACATCCCCGAGTTCCGCACCGGCGCGGCGGCCGAGCCGATCCTCCAGGCCGGCTGATGGACCCCTCACGCGACGTCTCTCTCGCGGCGCGAGCGATCGCCCGTCATGGCCTGGCGCACGCCTACGGCCACGTGAGCGCGCGGCTCGACGAGCGCACCTTCCTCGTCACCGGTCCGCAGCCGCTCGGCCGCGCTCGTCTCGGGGCGCCGCTGGTCGTCTGCCCCATCGAAGGCGCGCTCGCTCCTGGCGCCCTGCCCGAGGTGCGCATCCATCAAGAGGTGTACCGCACGCGCCCCGAGGTCGGCGGGATCTGCCGCTTCCAGTCGCCCAGCGTGCTCGCCTTGTCGGCGGTCGGTCGCACCCCGCGCGCGCTCCACGGTCTCGGCACCTACTTCGCGCCCGGCGCACCGCTCTGGGACGATCCGGCGCTGGTCCGCGATCCGGAGCGCGCCGCCGCCGTGGTGCAGCTCCTCGGAGCCGGCCGCGCCATCGTGCTGCGCGGCAACGGCGCCGTCACCGTGGGGCCGTCGGTCCGCGAAGCCGCCTGCCACGCCTTCTTCCTCGAGGACGCCGCGCGTCTCGAGCTCGCGGTGCTCGCCAGCGGCGAGACACCGGTACCCTACACCGCCGAGCAGGCGCAGAAGCGCGGCGCCGGCGACCAGAACCTGTACGACCGCATGTGGGACTTCTTGCTGGGCGACGACGCGGAGCACGCGTCGAAGGAGAGATCATGATTCGCAGCTTGCATCACGTGGGGCTCACCCTTCCCAAGCCGGAGGAGGGCGGGAGGTTCTATACCGCCTTCGGTCTCGACATCGAGGACACCGCCGGCAAGCTGATCGCCCGCTGCGCCGGGCGCGATCAGGCGCAGGTGGTGATCACCGAGGGGCCGAAGCGCGGCTTCCAGTACCTCAGCTTCGGCGGCCGCGCCGACGACATGCCGGCCGCGAAGATGGCGCTCGAGGCGCGCGGCGTCACCCTGCTGGATCCGCCGTACAGCGGCGCACCGGAGATCGGAAGGGGCGGACTCTGGTTCCGCGACCCCGACGGGAACTTGATCCACCTCGGCACCGACACGCCGGCCCCACCGCGCAAGGCGCTGCCCGTCACCACCAACACGTCGAGCGCGAACGTCCGCGTCAACCAGCGCGGCTGTCTCGAGCACGGCACCCTCGGGAAGCCGATCCGCCTCGCGCACGTGATCCTCTTCTCGCCCAACCCGACGGCGCAGGTCGAGTTCTACACCTCCACGCTGGGGATGAAGCTGTCCGACCGGGTCGGCGACGACATGGTCATGTTCATGCGCGGCGCCTCCGACGGTGATCACCACCTGCTCGGCATCCTCCGCTCGCCCAAGCCCGGGTTGCACCACGCGAGCTTCGAGATGGACTCGCTCGACCACATCGAGCTCGGCGCGCAGCGGGTGAAGGCCGAGGGCTACAAGCACGTGTGGGGCACCGGCCGGCACACCGTCGGCTCGAACCTCTTTCACTACTTCCGCGACCCCTGGGGCTCGCTCGCCGAGTACT
>JAMFST010000845.1 GCA_026225435.1 Labilithrix luteola | reverse complement strand
TGTACGCGCTGGCGAGCGGGACGAGATCGGTCTCCGCCTCGGTGACCGCGATGGCGCCGGGGACCCAGCGCAAGGGGGAGGTGTAGTCGTAGGCGAGCGCGTCGGAGCGGCTGGCGAAGCCTCCGAGGGTGGTCCCGTCGGTCGTCGTCAGCCTCGTGAGGAGGAGCTCGGCGGCGTTGTCGACGTCGTCGAGCATGAAGACGCCCCAGGTCCCCTCGAGCGGCGTCGAGCCGATGAAGGTGCCCGACGACAACCCGGGCGGATCGGTCCCCACGACGAGGTTGCCGGACACCCCCACCAGCGCCACGTCGGAGGGGGCGACAGCGTTCACCGGGTTGCTCGACGAGTCGTGGATGCGCCCGACGAAGTCGATCGCCCAGATCGACTCCTTCCAGGTGGCCATGCCCATCGTCCCCGGCGTGATCACCTTCTCGACCTGCGCGTCGCGATCGGTCAGGTGGAGCGAGTTGTAGGCGCACTCGAACTGCGGCTCCACCGAGCCGGCCGTGGGGATGCCGCCGTAGCCGCCGGCGAAGCTGCACGACTGCACCCGGTTCTTGCTCGGCGCCATCGTCGGGTCGAAGGTGCGAAAGGGCGCCATGTTGGGCCACAGCCCCTGGAAGCCGAGGATGTTCTGCGGGTTGTCCACCGGCGCGGGCAGGGACACGTTGCCGGACACGTCCGCGCCCACGGTGGTGAGCAGATCGTACGCGCGCGCCACCAGCTTCTCGCTGGGCGTCGCCCCGCTGTACAGCGCCTGTACATTCGGACCATTGGCCAGCGAGAGACCGGCGCCGGTCTGGGTGGCCACCATGTTCATGTAGTACTTCGAGTACTCGTAGCTCTCGACCGCGGTGGAGAAGCCGAACAGATCGAGGATGGGCGCCTCGGCGTCGGTGCCCAGGCCGTCGAGGTACATGTTCGGCGGCAGGTAGGTGCGGTCGTAGTAGGCGAGGTTGCGCCCGGCGAAGGTCTGGGCGAACGGCTCGCCGCTGATCTGCATCTCGCCAGCGGCGAAGAGGAGCGGCTCGGTCGTGACCTCGGCGGTCACCAGCTCCGCCTTCACCGGGACACGCGCGGCGCTGGTGGATCCGCTGTCCGCCTGGCCGGCGTCGGCGACGGTGGCGTCCGGTCCGTCGCTCGCGTCCGCGCTCGTCCCACCATCGGCGGAGGTCGCGGTGAGACTCGGCGGATCGTCACCGCAGGAGGCGTTCGCGAGCGCCAGGGCGGGCGGTGCCAGCAGCGCGAGCACGGGCAGCCTGCGCAGCATCGTCGAGGAGGCGCGCCGGCGCGGAGTCATCAGGAAGGCATTATGGAGATCGCCTCGCAGATTTCCACGCTTCGCTCGACATCGCGGAGCTTCTCGCCCAAATTGCGTCGCACCTTCCCGTGCCCGCGTACCGCGCCCTCGTCCTCGCCGGCTCCCTCGCAAGCGCTGCCGTGGTGGCCTACGGCTGCAGCGAGCACTACCCCGATCAGGTGATCCCGACCGAGGCGGGCGTTGCGCCTTCCGCTGACGGCGGCGACGGAGGTGCCGCGCTCGAGGGCGCTCCGCCCGCGCTGATCCCGGCGGCGAATCGGGTCGATTCCGCCTCCACTGTCGTGGTGTACGACGGCGCGCGCAACGGCGTCTGGGTGGCCAACGCGGACGTCGGCACGGTGACCTTCGTCGACCTCTCCGGCGTGGCGAGCGACGCCGGCCCCATCGATGACAGCGGTGTGACAGCGGTGAGCGGTGGACCGGGAACGGTCGAGATCGCCATCGGCAACGCGATAACGAGCGTGGCCCTCAGCCCCGACGGAGCCTGGCTCGCCGCGGTCGACCGCAAGGGGGCGCAGGTCGCGCTCGTCGACGCGAATGCCAAGGTCGTCCGCCGCACGCTCTCGCTCGGCAGCCGTCCGCGCGCCGCGGTGTGGGACGCGTGGAACCCACGCTATCTGGACGTCTCGCAGGAGGACGACGTCGTGGCCGCCGCGCGCGAAGTGCCCGGCAATCATCGCCCCGGTGCGCCCCGTGCTGGTGTTCGTGAGCACCCGCACGGCGTCGATCGGCTCGGCGGTGCCCCCGCTGGTCACGAGGATGCGCCGCCGGGCGGCGGGCGGCGCGAGCGCAACCTCGATGGCCGCGACCAGCTCCGCCGGCTCGGCGAGGCGCCCCACCCCGATTTCGCCGCAGGCCGTGCGCCCCTCGCCCGCGGCCACGAAACGGA
>JAMFST010000008.1 GCA_026225435.1 Labilithrix luteola | reverse complement strand
GTCGGGTCGTCACTTCCGCCGCACGCTGCGACGAGGAGGCAGAGAGCTGCAAAGCTCGCGGAAAGGAATTTCATTCGTGACCTATGAAGAAAGAGGAAACGCGTGTCAACACGTGGCGTTCTAGCTCGACCGGACGCAGAAAATTCAGGCCGGAACGGCCGCGTCGACCGAGCTGTGCCTTGCTGGCGTCAGCGCGGCGCGGGCTGCTTGTAGATCGTCCCCGCGCGCATGACGAACATCACGTGCTCGGTGCCGTGGATGTCGCGCAGCGGGTTGCCGGGGACGGCCACGATGTCGGCCAGCTTCCCCTTCTGCAAGGTGCCCGTCTCGGCGGCGATGCCGAGCAGCTCGGCGTCGACCGAGGTGGCCGCCCGCAGCGCGCGTGCCGGCGTCATCCCGTGCTCGGTCAGGAGCACGAACTCGCGCGCGTTGATCCCGTGCGGCGAGACCGCCGAGTCGGTCCCGAAGCCGATGGTGACGCCGCTCTTGAGCGCGTCCTTGAACATGCGCGCGACCGACTGGCTCGCCTGCTGCGCCTTCACCTGGATCGCCGGCGGGAGCTTGGCGACCTTGGGGAGCACGGTGTCGAGCGCGAGCAGCGTGGGGATGAGCACCACGTGCTTCGACTTCATCAGCGCCAGCGTGTCCGGCTTGAGGAAGCTACCGTGCTCGACCGAATCGACGCCGGCGGTGATGGCCGCCTTGGCCGCGGTGTCGCCGTGGCAGTGGGTGGCGACCTTCTTCCCGAGACGGTGTGCCTCGTCGACGATGGCGTGCAGCTCCTCGGGCGTCAGCTGCGGCGTGTCGACCGCGTCGGCGAGGGAGAGCACGCCGCCGGAGGACATCACCTTGATGACGTCGGCGCCATACTTCACCTGGTAGCGCACGGCCGCGCGGCACTGGTCGGCGCCGTTGCAGATCCCTTCGACGACGCCGGCGGGGCGGACCACGTCCGGCGGAAAGGGGTCGCTGTCGGCGTGTCCACCGGTGGCGCCGATGGCGTGGTTGGCCGCGAGGATGCGCGGCCCGATGGCGACCCCGGCGCTGATGGCGTTGCGCAGGCTCACGTCGAGATGATCGGAAGATCCGAGATCGCGAATGGTGGTGAAGCCGGCGTCGAGCAGCTTGCGCGCGTAGGACGCGGAGTAGAGCGCCTTCTCGGCGGGGAAGCGCAGCAGCTCCTGGACCTCGTCCTTGTACCAGTCGTCGGAGCTCTCGCTGGTGACGTGGGTGTGCGCGTCGATGAAGCCGGGGAGCAAGGTGGCGTCCCCCAGGTCGACCACGACGGCGCCCGGCGGCGGGGTGAAGCTCCCCTTGCCGACCTCGACGATCTTCCCCCCGGCGACCACCACGTGGACACCTCCGTCGACCACGCTGTCGGAGGTCCCGTCGAAGTAACGCGCGGCGCGCAGGACGTACGACGCGGCGGTGACCGGCGCCGGCGGGGCTGCCGGAGGCGGAGTCACGTTCGCCGGGAGCGCGGCTGCGGGAGGTGTGTCCGGCGAGGGCAGGTCGTTCGCGGCGGCCGCTGCCGGCGGCGGCGACGACGCGCAACCCGCGGTGGCGAAGACGGCGACGGCGGCGAGCGCGGCGACGCGCAGAGAGGCGCGACGCGCACGGATCCGGGGGGAAGACATGGCAGCGCGACGGTCACATGGAAGACCGGCCAGGTAAAGCGCGCGACCGCGGCGAGACCGACGCATAGCCCAGGGCTATAGGTGGAATGGGCGGCCTCTATTGGTCACCCCGGACCGCGCGTGGCTTGCTGCCGGCATGGAGCTGTCCCGCTTCTTCGCCCCACCCCGCCCCTCCGTCGCCCGGGCCCATCACGGCCTGATCGTGGTGCGCACCGTGACCGCGCTCGTCCTCGCGATGCACCCTCTCTACGCGCTCACCCACGCGGCCTACCGCGAGCACCTCGGCGCCGTCGTCGGGGTGACCGCGGTGACCGCGTTCGCCGTGCTGCAGCTCGCCCTCGCGCTCGCTCTCCTGGTGCCCGCCACCGTGGGCGCCGCGTGCATCGGCAACGCGGTCCTCCTCGCCGGCAACATCGCCTTCTTCCAGGGGCCGGCCTGGTATGCCCTCGGGGGCGGCTCGGTGGTGGGGCACCCTGGCATCGAGCTCGACGTGCTCCTCCTGGTGTACCTCACCTCGTTCTGCCTGGCCGATCCGCGCCGGCGCGGCGGACCGCTCCTCTC
>JAMFST010000844.1 GCA_026225435.1 Labilithrix luteola | reverse complement strand
GCTCGGCGCGTCGGGGCGGCGCGACGGCTCGTCCCTCGTCCCGCTCGCCAGGAACGACAGCTCCATCGGGTGCGTCGTCGAGCGACGATCTTCCCAGCTCGCACGACGACGCGCCGCCTCGAGCCGCTGCTCCTGATCGCGGTCCAGGCGATCGCGCAGATCCGGCGAGCGCCGCAGCTGCTCGTCCTTGTCGGCGAGATGCAGGGCCGCCTCCTCGACCGTCTCGCCCCCCTGCCCGGCGTGCTCGGTGTCGAGCCGCGGCGTCTGCTCGCCACCGCGGATCACCGGCACCGCACCGAGCGGATCGATCACGGGCGCCGCGGCGATGTCCCCCTCGAGCGAAGGCGCCGCCAGCTCGGTGAAGACCGGCAGGTCCAACGGCGCACCGGCGGCAGGGGCGGCCGGCGGGTCGACGACGCGCATGGAGGCCTGCGCGAGCCGGAAGACGCCGGCGGTCACGCCCAGGTGCAGCGCGAGCGAGAGCGCCCAGGCGACACCACGACGGAACGACGGAGACGTCACGAGAGCCACGCCCCTTCAGGATGCGTCCGCGCCCGCGTCACGTCGAGCGGCGGACGCAGCCGGCTAGGTGGGGAAGGCGCGGCGAAAGCGGCGCTCGCTGTTCGCGTGGGTGGCCTCGGCCAAGGTCCCGAGGTCGATCCCGCGCAGCGCCGCCACGTGACGCGCGGTGTGGACGACGTACGCCGGCTCGCACGGCTTGCCGCGCAGGGGGATGGGCGCGAGGTACGGGCTGTCGGTCTCGACCAGCACGCGGTCGAGCGGCGCCCAGGCGGCCACGTCCTGGATGGCGCGCGCCGACTTGAAGGTGACGATGCCGGAGAACGACAGGTCGAAGCCGAGATCGAGCGCCTTCTCGGCGAAGGGGCGGTCCTCGCTGAAGCAGTGGATGATCCCGCCGACGTCCCGCGCCCCCTCGCTGGCGAGGAGCTCGAGGGTGTCGGCCGCGGCCTCGCGCGTGTGCACCACGATGGGCTTGCCGGTCGCCCGCGCGAGCGCGATGAAGCGAGCGAACACCTCGCGCTGCACCTCACGCGGCGAGGGGTCGTAGTGATAATCGAGCCCGATCTCGCCGACGGCGACGACCGCGTCCTCGCGGGAGAGCGTCTCGATCTCGGCGAACACGGTGCTCCCCTCCGCGGTCACCACCGAGGCGTCATGCGGATGGACACCGACCGCCGCGGCGACGCACTCGGGGCGCCGCCTGGCGAGCGCGACGGCCATCTGCGCCTGCGCGGTCGTCTCGCCCACGCCGATGACGACGAAGCCGCTGACCCCGGCCGCCTGCGCGCGCGCGATGGGCTCGTCGGCGCCGGCGGGAAAGTAGGTTCCGTCGAGGTGGCAGTGCGAATCGATCAACACCGGGGGTAGCTTACCGCGCCATGCCGCTCGTCTACCTTGTCTTCGCCCAGCGCTCCGACGCACGGCTCGACGTGGACGCGTGGACGGGCCACGCCGCGCGCTTCTTCGCGACCAAGCTCGGCGCAACGACGCCGCGTGCTTCCGACGATCTCGACGCGCTCGCCGACGAGGCGGAGATCGTCGTCCTCAACGGCGCTCCTCCCGGCGAGATCCGCCGCGTGACCTCGCGCGCCGCGACGGCCGACGATCTCGCCAGGGCCGACGCCGCCGAGGCCTTGCACCCGGGAGGCCTGGCCCTCCTCGCGCGGCGCTGCGCCCACGTCTACGAGGTCACGCGTTCGTCGGCGGACGACCGCGTGGCGCTCCGGCTGGCCGCGATCCTGGCGAGCGTCGTGCTCGGCCCGATCGTCGATCCGGACGCCGT
>JAMFST010000093.1 GCA_026225435.1 Labilithrix luteola | reverse complement strand
CGGGTCGCGGCGACGATGTTCTTCGGTGCGTTCGCGGAGCAGATCGTCACGTCGGTGAAGACCGTCGCCCGGCTGCCCGAGAAGGTCAGCTTCGAGGTCGGCGCCTCGGTGCTGGTCACCTACGGGACGACGATGCACGGTCTGATCGACCGCGCGCGGATGAAGGCCGGTGAGACCTTGCTCGTCCTCGGCGCGGCTGGTGGCGTCGGCACGGCGGCGGTGGAGATCGGCAAGTGCATGGGCGCGCGGGTCATCGCCGCGGCCTCGACCACCGAGAAGCTCGACTACTGCAAGGCGCACGGCGCCGATCTGGTCATCAACTACGAGACCGAGGATCTGAAGGAGCGCGCCAAGGAGCTCTCCGGCGGCGGCGTCGACGTGACCTACGACGCGGTCGGCGGGAAGCTCAGCGAGGCTGCTCTGCGCGCGATGGCCTGGTACGGGCGCCACCTGGTCATCGGGTTCGCCGCGGGCGACATCCCCAAGATCCCGATCAACCTGCTGCTCCTCAAGAGCTGCGATCTCATCGGCGTCTTCTGGGGGCAATTCACCCAGCGCGATCCGGCGGCCAACCGCGCTCACCTCGAGCAGGTCTTCGCCTGGATCGCCGAGGGGAAGATGAACCCGCACCTCGACGCGGTCCTCCCGTTCACCGAAGCGACCGAGGCGCTGAACAAGCTGTCGCGCCGTGAGGTGAAGGGGAAGGTCGTGCTGGTTCCGTGAACGGGTCGCCGTAGGGGCCGTAGACCGGGACGGGGAAGGCCGGGTCGCGCGCGTCGGAGCGGAGGTACGCCGGGTAGTGAACGGTGGGACCGGTCGACCACGCGCGTGCGGAGGCGGCGGAGGAACGTGTTGGTGATGGCGAAGGCGCGCTCGTTGACCGTTTCGTCTTCCGGATCGGCGGAGACGACGATGCGCAGCTGGGTCTCGGTGAATCCTTCTTCGAGGAGCTCGGCCTGGGCGAAGGCGAGGCGCTGCTGGCCACGGGGGGTGAGGGTGACCCAGTAGGTGCGGCGATCGCGCTCGTAGGGCTCACGCCTGGCGAGACCGAGGTCTTCGAGAGCCTCGAGCATGCGGCTGACGACCGGGCCGCACACGTCGAGGGCGCGACGGAGGTTGGCCATGGTGATGCCGCCTGCGCGAGCGATCGTGAGCATCATGTCGAAGCGCGCCGGGGTGGTGCCGTACTCCTCCGCCCAGTCGCGGGCGAAGCGCATCGAGCTCCAGTGGAGGCGCTTGAACGAGTGGAAGACGGGGTGCATGTGCAGGGGGCAGTGCAGGCGGCGTTCCACCGCCAAGCATCGACCCCGCCCGCCAGGCCCCTCTCCCCGCAAAAACCAAAATCGCGATCATGATCGCGATTTTGGTTTTCGGACAGCCCCCCCGGCAGGGGGTGGCGCCTGTCCCGGACAGCCGGGCGCTGTCCCGGACAGCACCCGTCTCGACTAGTGCTGCGCCGGTGCCGGCGGCAGCTTCGCCAGCTCCGCCATCTGCTCGCGCAGGTTCCACGTCGGCTGCGCATACACGTCCTCGAACAGCGACGCGCGCTCCGGCGGCGGCAGCGCCTCCACCCGGTTCACCGCAGCGGCGATCTCCGCGACGAGCTCCGCTTCCATCGCCGCGTCCTTCTCCTCGTCCATCAGTCCATTTGCATAAACGTACTTCCGCAAGCGGTCGAGCGGGTCCTTGAGACGCCACCGCGCAACCTCCTCGTCGGAGCGATACCGGGTGGGATCGTCGCTCGTCGAGTGCGCCCCGATGCGGTAGGTGAGCGCCTCGATGAAGGTCGGCCCCCCGCCGTGGCGCGCGCGGGTGAGCGCGTCCTTCACCGTCTTGGCCACCGCGAAGACGTCGTTGCCGTCGATGCGGAACGAGGGGATGCCGTAGGCGCGCCCCTTGATCGCGATGGTCTTGCTCGCCGTCTGCCGCTCGGTGGGCACGCTGATCGACCAGTGATTGTTCTGGCAGATGATCACGCAGGGGACATGGAACTTGGCGGCGAAAGTCATGGCGACGTGGAAGTCGGCCTGGCTGGTGGCGCCGTCTCCGCAGAAGCCGATGGCCGCCGACTGCTTCTTCTCGAGCTTCATCGCCCAGGCCGCGCCGACGGCCTGCGGGATCTGCGGCCCGATGCACGACGACCAGCTCACCTGGTTCACCGCGCGGCCGGAGTGGTGGCTCGGCATCTGCCTCCCCTTCTGCACGTCTCCGCTGTTGCCGAAGACCTGGGCGATGAAGGCGTCGAGCGAGAAGCCGCGCACCAGCATGATGCTCTGCTCGCGCAAGGCGGGGAACACCCAGTCGTCCTTGTCGACCATGTGGCCGGTGGCGATGGGCACGGCCTCCTGCCCCTCGCAGGCGCCGTAGAAGCCGACCCGACCCTGCCGCTGCAACAGGATCATGCGCGCGTCGATGAGGCGCAGCTTGCGCATCTCGCGGTACGCCGACGAGACGACGGCCGGCTCGAGGGCGAACGACGGATCGAGCGTGCCGTCGTCGGCGAGACCGCGCACCAACCCGACATCGAGCGGCTCGGTGGCGGACGGCGGCAAGGTCTGGGTCAGCGGCACGGTGGAGGGCTTGGCAGTCATCGGGTCTAGGGTCTCGGGTCTGTCGGATGTCACGGTGCTGCGCAGTACCCCAGCCAGGGGGGGCTCGCGGTGGAGTCGAGGCTATTGCACAGCTCTCCCGTGGGACAGCCGCCATAGCCGGGGGCGCCGCTGGGGCCGGCGTCGAAGGGGACGCTGTAGCCGGCCACGATGCACTCGTAGAAGCAGGTGAAGACGTCGTCGCTGTCGTCTCCGCCGTCGTCGTCACCCGGACCGAGCGACAGGCAGGTGAGACCGTCGGCGCACGAGTTGCTCGCGGCGCATTCATCCCCCTCGGCGCCGTTGCCGCCATCGGGGAGAAAGAGATCGACGCAGCTCGAGGTGCCGAGGTGGTCCTGGATGTCACAGACCTCCCCCGCGGGGCAGACCTGCACGTGGAACGGCTTGCACGGCCGCTGGTAGGTGCACACCTGGTAGAGCGAGTCCCCCTCGTCGTTCACGATGGTGAGCGAGCAGTGGCCGGCGATCCCCTCGGGCGAGCTGCCGCAGGTGGAGTCGTCGCAGCAGCGCGGGCTGCAGCGCGCGGTGGGCGTGCCGCCGTCGACACAGGGATCGCCCTGGCACTCCGAGCCGCTGAGGCACGGCTGGTCCTGATCGGAGGCCACCGGGCAGCAGGTGTGACCGGCGGGGAGGTGCTGGCTCGGTCGCTCGAAGGTGCAGGTGGCGCTGGCGTCGCCGTTACCGGGGAGGCACTCGCCGGGGACGCCCGCCTCGCTCGCCGGGCAGTTGTTGAGGACGACGTCGCAGACGGGGCTGTCGACCGGGCTGCAGCTGCCACCGGTGATGGGGCCGGTCTCGGTCGTCTCGCCGTCGACCGTCGGCGCCGCGTCGGGGAACATCAGGGCGTCGGTGGACGCGTCGGTCGTGGCGTCGGGGATGTCGTCGGGGTCGGTGCCGCT
>JAMFST010000843.1 GCA_026225435.1 Labilithrix luteola | reverse complement strand
GGTTGGGCCCGATCCGGTGCTCCGCGCCCGCGTTGAGGAGGAGAATGGCATGCCGCGCGCTCGCCGCTCGAGACGCTGGTGAAGGGCGCGCGAGGATGCCGAAGAGCCTCTGACGAGCGTCGATGAAGACGGCGGATTCGATGACGCCGACCGTCGGCGAAGACTCCGTGCGTGGCGCGCTCGGGGCCGGAGCGGCAACCGCCCGAACGGGGGGCGCGCCAGCCGCGAGCCAGGTCGCGCACGTGGCGATCATCTGCGTAGGCAGGACGGTCTTGTGCGCGAAGGTGCTCATGCCGGCGAACCCCTCGATGCGACGCACGTCGACGCTGACCCCCAGCCTCTCGAGCGTCTCGACCCACGGAGTCGACGAGGCGCGCTTGTGCGGCTCGATGACCAGGGCTCGGGGGGCGGGTGGCGACGGCTCCACCCCCAGAGGGAGCTCCGACAGCGCGGCGGCGGTCGCGGCCGTGATGACGAAGCCGGTCGCCTCCTGGTCTCCCGGATCGATCCCCGTCACGCCATCCGGCGCCTTCTCGAGGCGGCTCCACCCGTGAAAGGCGGCGAGCTCTCGCAGGTAGAGCTCGGGCGAGACCACGGGCGCGACCGCGATCAGGCCGGCGCAGTCGCTCCGGGAGGTCGCCGCGCGCACCGCGAGCGCCGCGCCGAGTCGAATGCCGAAGAGGTGAACGCTCGGGAGGCCCGTGCGCTCCTTGAGAACATCCATCGCCTGGTGGATGCTGTGCAGCCAGGCGCGTACGCGCTCCGGGTCGCGGTCGGATCCTGCGGAGTCGCCGGTGCCGTCGTAGTCGAACCGAAGCGAGGCGAACCCCTTGCGGGCGAAGGTCTCGGCGAAGTGCCGTAGGCTTCGGTGCATGCAGATCGCTTCGAAGCCGAAGGGGTTGCACAGCACGACGGCGCCACGCAGCCCGTCTGCCTTCGCGGGGTGAAACCAGCCGAACAGACGCCTCTCGCTCGGCCCGAAGAAGAACGGCCCGCCCTCGCGGGTCATGGATCGACACGCATGTCGGCGCCACCGGCACCTGTAGCGGGAGGCGCGACGCAGACGAGCTGCTTGCCGCGGTTCTCGCCGGAGAAGAGGCGCGCGAGCGCGGAGGGGGCGTTCTCGAGGCCGGTCACGACGTCGCTCCTGTGCTGGATTCGCCCGTCGCGTACCCAGCCCGACAGCACGTGGATCGCCTCGGGCGAGTGCTCGTTATAATCCGTCATCACGAACCCCTCCATCCGGCTCCGCCGGACGAGCAGCTGCATATAATTTCGAGGGCCTTGAGGCGCGGCGTCGTTGTAGCCGGAGATGGACCCGCACAGGACGACGCGGGCGTGCATCGCCAGGTGCAGCAACACGGCGTCGAGGAGCCTCCCCCCGACGTTGTCGAAGAACACGTTGACCCCTTTGGGGCACGTCTCTCGGAGCCGGGTCATGACGTTTTCCGACTTGTAGTCGATCGCCGCGTCGAAGCCGATGCGGGTCAGATAGTCGCACTTCTCCGCTCCGCCGGCGATGCCGACGACGCGGCAGTCCTTGATCTTCGCGATCTGGCCCGCGACCGACCCGGTTGCGCCGGCGGCGCCCGACACGACGACGGTCTCCCCAGGCTGGAGAGCCGCGACGTGGAGGAGCCCGAAGTACGCCGTGAGCCCCGTGAGCCCGAACACGCCGAGGGCGGCCTCGATGGAGACTCCTGGCGGCACCACCTGCATCTTGAAGAGGTCGTCCGGCCGCGCCACGCAGTAGTCCTGCCACCCGAACAGCCCGTAGACGATCTGCCCTTCCCGGAAATCGGGGTGTCGCGACACCTGCACGACGCCCGCGGCGAAGGAGCGCATCACTTCGCCGATCGCGACGGCCGGCATGTAGGTTCTGCCGGCCATCCACGACCGCTGCGTGGGATCGCAGGAGAGGTAGAGGTTTCGCACGAGAACCTCGCCGTCACCGATGTCCGGGACGGCCCCCACGTTCCATCGAAAGTCGTCGCTCGTAACGAGCCCGCTCGGCCTGCGCGCGAGGAGCCACTGTCGGTTGTCTTCACTCATGGCGCCTCCGCTACGTGAGCCCCCCGTCGACGACGAGCACCTGGCCGGTCAAGTAGTCGGGAGCGTCGGTCGCCAGGTACCCGACGAGGCCCGCAATCTCCTCGGAGGTGCCGAAGCGGCGCATGGGGATGCGAGCCATCGCCGCCGCGCGCTGCTTGGCCGAGAGCCCGGAGAGCATATCGGTCTCGATGAAGCCGGGGGCGACCGCGTTCACGCAGGCGCCGTACGGGGCGAGCTCCTTGGAGAGCGAGCGCGTGAACCCGATGATCGCCGACTTCGCGGCCGAGTAGGCGGTCTGACCCGGGACGCCGATCACCCCCGACACCGAGGTCAGGTTGATGATGCGTCCACGTCGTTGCTTCATCATCTGCTTCGCCGCGGGGCGAGTCGCCCCGAACAGCCCGTTCAAGCTCGTGCCGAGGACGGCCTGCCAGTCGTCGAGCGACATCAGGGCGAGCAGCCGATCGGAGATGACCCCCGCGTTGTTCACGAGGACGTCGATCCTGCCCCGCTCGGCGATGACGCCCTCGACCATGGCGACGGTCGCCAGGACGTCGCGCGCGTCCACTCGATGCGCCGTGGCCCGCTTCCCGCTCTGGGCCACGCGCTCCGCGACGGCCTCGGCCGCCACCTCGTCCTTCAGATACGTGAAGTGGACGTCGTGGTCGCGCGCGGCCAGGTGCTCGACGACCGCCCGTCCGATTCCCCTCGAACCGCCGCTCACCACCGCGACGCGCCTGTCACGGTTCGCGCCGCTGCTCGCGTCAGGCTCGGCCATGCGCGCCCCCCGAGAGGATCAGCGCCGAGCATGCGCCGCTCCACGACACGGATGTGACGAGCGCCGAGTCCCCCGCCACCACCTCCTCCTGCGTGAGGTAGTGGAGCCCTTCCACGTCCGGATCGGTGAGCCCGACGATGCGCGGCGCCCTGCGTTCGTCGAGCGACCCGAGCGCCACCAGGGACTGAAGGCCGGGCCCCGCGTCGAGCGTTTCGCCGAGAGCCCCCTTCATCGCCGTCACGGGGACGCGCGGTGCCTCGCCCGCGCCCGCGCCCAGCGCAGCGTGGATGCCCATGGCTTCCGCGCGGTCGAATGCCGGGAGGCCCGATGCCCCCGCGCTCACCAGTGCGATCTCCGCGGGCGTCATGTCAGCGTCGCGAAGCGCCCCCCGGATCGCTCGCTCCAGGGCGCCTCCGAATCTGGACGGCTCCGGGGCGAACGCCGCGCCGTAGCCGCGCACGTGGCCACGGACCTCCGCCCCCCGGCTCGACGCGGATTCGGCGAGCTCCAGGACGAAGGCCACGCCCGCCTCCCCGAAGGCGGTCCCCGAGGCGCGACGGTCGAAGACGCGCGGGGCCTCCGTTGCCGACAGGATCCCGGCGCGCGACGCGGCGAGCACGATCTCGGGCGACGGCGAGGACGCGCTCACCACGACGCACGCGCGCGCGCGCCCGTCGGTGATCCAGCGCGCGCCCAGGGCGATGGCATCGAGGAAGGACGACCCGGTGCCGCCCAGCGTCATCGAGAACGCCCTGGCGCCGAACGCGAGCGCCACCATCGCGCCCGGCGCGCTCGGGATGGCGAGCGGCATGAGCGCGCCGTTCGTGCGCTGTACGCCCTTCTCGACGAGGCTCCGGTCGTACTCGAGGAGGACATCCATGTTCCCGTAGGTGCTCGCCATGAGGACTCCCAGGTCCTCCCCCGGGAGGCTCGCTGCCTCGATCTTCGCGTCCGACAGGGCCAGCTTGGCGGCGCAGATCGCGAGCCGCGTGGTCCGGTTGTACATGCGCATCCCGCGGATGTTCGCGTACTTCGTGGCCTCGAAGTCGCGGATCTCGGCGAGCTTGGCGCCCCCCTCGCCCACCGCGGAACGCCCCTCCATGAGCGCCGCGAAGACGGCGCCGGGCGAGTCGCCGAGCGGAGTGAGCACCCCTACGCCCGTGATCGCGACAGGCGGCTGGACGGCGCGCGGAGCGGTCACGAGACCCTCCGGAGCACGGTGCACGTGTTGAACCCCCCGAAGCCGGCGGAGAGGTTCAGGCAGGTGCTCACGTTCGCGGCGCGCCCCGTGTTCGGGACGCAGTCGATGTTGCACTCGGGATCCTGCTCGGTCAGGTTCGCCGTCGGCGGGACCGCCTGGTGCTGGATGGCCAGCGCGCACGCCACGGCCTCGATCGCGCTCGCAGCGCCGTTGGTGTGCCCGATCATCGACTTGATGGAGCTCATCGGGATCGTGCGGGCGCGGTCGCCGAAGACGGCGTAGAGCGCGCGGACCTCGCAGTGGTCGCTATAGACGGTCCCGGTGCCGTGCGCGCTCACGTAGTCGACCGCCTCGAGAGCGGTCCCGGTGGTCGCGAGCGCCTGCTGGATGGCGCGCTTGAAACCGGTCCCGCTCGGATCCGGCGCGGTGATGTGGTGGGCGTCGTTGCTCACACCGAACCCCGCGAGCTCAGCGTAGATGTGCGCGCCGCGCCGCCTCGCGTCCTCGAGATCCTCGAGAACCACCATGCCCGCCCCCTCTCCGAACGCGACGCCGTCGCGGTTCTTGTCGTAGGGGCGACACACGCTCTTCGAGAGGGCACCCATCCTGTGGAATCCGCAGTAGATCGAGCGCACGAGGGTGTCCGCGGCGCCTGCGATCATGCGGTCCGCGGCGCCCATCTGCATCAGATCGTAGGCGGTCGCGAGCGCCGCGTTCCCCGAGCTGCACGCGGCGGCGCTCAGGATCACCGGCCCGCCGAGGCCGTGCTCGCGGGCGGCGACGGACGCGAGGCGGTGGTTGTCGCTACGCGCGAAGAATCCCGGGTCCACGCTCGCGTCGCCGGCCGTGCTCCATCGGTCGGACAGATCCCCGACCTGGCGCTCCTCGCCCAACGTGGTCCCGATCACCGCGCCGGTGCGCTCACGAGACGCCGCGTCGCCGGGGAGCCCAGCGTCGGCGACGGCTCGGCGCACGGCCGCGAGGGCGAGGGTGAGGCACCGCGCTCGGTACCCGCTCAGCTCCACGTGCGAAGGGAGCGCGTCTTCGGGGGGGAGGGGCGCCTCGGCGCCGAAGAGCGTCTCGAAGTCTCGGACCGAGAACGTCGAGAGCGGCTTGATCATGCATTCGCCGCGCATGAGGGAGCTCCAGAACGGCTCGAGCTCATGCCCCGCAGCGGTGACGATGCCGCAACCGGTGATGACGATGCGCCTCTTTCCCATGGGATCGAGGCGCCGCTACCGAGCGGCCCCCTGGAGCGACGACACCAGCGCGATGGCTTTGCGGAGCGTCTGGAGCTGGTCGAACTTGTCGTCCGGCACCGTGACGTGGAAGACCTGCTCGACTTCGAAGAGGAGCTCCACGGCGCGGTGCGAGTCCAGGTCGAGCTCGTTCCTGAGATCCGCATCGAGGGAGAAGTCCTCGTTCGTCTCCGCGATTCTCGCGATCATCTTCCGCAAGGCCTCTTCAATCTCGTGCATCGTCGTCCTGTGGGCTGGCTTCGGCACCGCCGAAGGTTCGGTAGCTCTACCTAATTCTACAGAGTGGACGTCAGCCCCCGTGCGGCGTGCTGGCCGTCTTCCTCGCGACGAGCGCGGTGATTGCGTTCACCGTCCGGAACGCCTCGGCGTGGATATCCGTCGGCTCGAGCTGGATCTTGTAGGTCTCCTCCAGGAAGCTCATGAGCGCGAGGGCCGAGAGCGAGTCGAGGGCGCCGGCCTCCTGCAGATCGGTGTCGTCGGTTAGACCTCGCCCATCTCCACTTAGCCAGGTGTCGACCACGTACGTGCGAATGGCCGCCGCCACTTGCGTGCTCACGATGTGCCTCCCATTGCATCGAGCGCGACCGACTCGAGCGCCGCGCGATCGTCGTTGCGAACCGCTGCCTCGGTCCTGACCCGGTCCACCTTCCCGTTCGACGTGCGCGGCAGCGTCGGGGTGAGCCACACGCCGCGAGGGACCATGTGCTGGGGGATGCGGCGCGCGCAGTGCCGCTTCAGCTCGAGGACCGACAGAGCGCTGTCGGAGAGGACGACGACGGCGACGAGCTCCCCGGCGTGGGCAACGACGACCGCCTCGCGTACGCCCGGATGGCTCTGGAGGGTGGCCTCTACCTCGCCGAGCTCCACGCGGAAGCCGTGCACCTTCACCATGTGGTCGCGGCGACCGTGGTACATCAGCTCGCCGTCGGGACGCTGCGATACGTAGTCGCCCGTGGGGTACGGGCGCTTCGCCGGGGTGCGTCGACCGCCGTCCCAGTAGCCGAGCATCACCGTCGGGCCGTCGATGTGGAGCTCGCCGACCTCGCCTGGGGCGACCTCCGCCCCGTCGGGGCCGACGATGATCGCCGTGTCACCGCAGCTCGCCCGACCGATCGGGATCGCGGTGACCTCGTGGGGGAGCGGGCGCGGGACGGCGTAGGCGGTGCAGACGTTGGTCTCGGTCGGACCGAAGAGGTTGAAGAAGCGCGCACCGGGGAGGGCGTCCATCGCGCGGCGGAGGTGCTTGATGGGGAAAACCTCGCCCGCGAAGAACACGGAGCGGAGCGACGGAGCGCCCTCGATGCCGAGCTGCCCGGCCTCGAGCATGAGGACGATGGCCGTGGGCACGGAGTACCAGACGGTGATTCCCCGCTTGCGGACCGCATCGACCATGCGCGGGCCGGACACCACGGTGGCTTCATCGACGATCACGATCGTTGCGCCACGCGACAGCGAAGACCAGATGTCGAAGACGGAGAGGTCGAAGTGGAACGGCGCGACGCTGGCCACGCGATCGGCCGGCCCGAGCTCGATGAGGTCCGCGGCCCAGTCGACGAATGCGCTGGCGTTTCGGTGCGACAGCATCACCCCCTTGGGGACACCGGTGGACCCTGACGTGTAGAGGATGTACGCGAGGTCGTCCGGCGAGTGCGAGTCACCGGGGGAAGGAGGGAGCGGGGCGTCCGAGGCGCCGGAGACCTCGGACCAGGCGTGGACGACGCCGCGCGCCGCGAGAGGCGCGGGCTCGACCTTCGCGGCGTCGCCCGTCAGGACGAAGTGCTCGATGGGGTCGGGCCCCTCGGCGGCGACCCAGCTGCCGAAGAGCTGCGGTGCGATCACGAGATGGCGCATCCCGCAGTCACGGACGATGAGGTTCACGCGGCTCGGGGGGGAGCTCGGGTCGAGCGGGACGTAGACGGCGCCGGCGCGGAGCGCCCCCAGCATCGCGGCGATAGCCTGACCGGAACGCGGGAGCCACACGCCGACCCTGTCTCCCGGCTGGACACCGCAGGCTCGCAGGGTGCGTGCGACGCGGTTCGCTGTCGCATCCAGCTCGACGTACGTCAGCGATCCGGACGGACCTTCGACCGCGACGTGGCTGGGCGACGCGGCGTCCGCCTGGGGGCGAGCCGGCTGGGCGATCGGGGCGACGAGCCGGTCGAGTCGCGTCACCGAATGCCCATCATGCGCGCGACGATAGCGCGCTGCATTTCCGAGGTGCCCGAGAAGATGCGCGACGGCACGGCGTCCCGCAGGAGCGCGTCGATGCCGGTGTCCGTCGCGACGCCCGCCGCCCCGAAGATCTGGATCGCGTCCAGGCCCGACTGCACCGCCGCCTCGGAGATCCAGAGCTTGCTGAGCGCGACAGCCTCGTCGCATCGCTTGCCGTCGCGGTGGAGCTCACCCGCGCGATAGAGGAGAAGACGGCCCGCCTCGAGGCGGAGCTTCATGTCGACGAGGCGACTCGACACCGACTGGAACGACCCGATGGAGTGGCCGAACTGATTTCGCGTGCGGACGTGCTCCACGCAGCGCTCGAGCGTCCGCTCCATGGCGCCGACGTAGTACGCGAAGAGGCATCCCCGCTCCCAGACCATCGACTCCGCGAAGAGGGCCCCGCCCGACCCCTCCCGCCCGACGAGGGCAGACTCGGGAACGCGGCAGTCGTCGAGGAAGATCGTCCCCCACGGGGACGTGCGCAGCCCCGTCTTGCCGCGCTCCGGGGTCACCGTCAGCCCCGGCGTGCCCTGCGGGACGAGGAACGCCGAGATCCCGAAGAAGCCCTTCCCGGGGGCGGTCGCTGCGTAGATTAGGAAGAGGTCCGCGACCGGCGCGTTGGTGATGAAGCACTTGGTCCCCGACAGGGTGTAGCCCTCGTCCGTCCGACGCGCCGTGGCCTTCATCGCGTAGATGTCTGACCCTGCGTCGGGCTCGGTCGTGCCGTTCGCGCAGATGAGTTTCCCGGCGGCGATGTCGGCCAGGTAGCGCGTGTGGTGCGCAGCCGAGCCGGAACGCCAGATGGGCACCGCCGACGCGAACATGTGGGCGCACAGAGAAAACACGAGGCCGCCGTCGTCGCTTGCCTTGCCGAGGGCCTCGACCACCAGCATCGTGTCGTACGCGTCGAGCCCACTTCCGCCCCACTCCTCCGGGATGGGGAGGCCGGCCAGGCCGAACG
>JAMFST010000842.1 GCA_026225435.1 Labilithrix luteola | reverse complement strand
CAGCTCGTGAGCGAGATCCTCAAGGTCGCCAAGGAGTCGTCCGCCCTGCTCACCGACGAGGAGATCCTCGCCGTCGTCGCACGAATGGCTTGACCCCGTTCAACACAGAGAGCACCGAGAGCTGAGCATTGGTCTCAAGTTACGCGTCTCTAGCGAGAGCAAAGCCCGCGACCAAGGCGCGCAGGTGGTCGAGGCCACGGCCGATGGTGATTGCGCCAGGTGGCCCGCCGGAGCTGTCGGCTTGGCGCTCCCGCGCACCGCCTGAACCGCGCGACATCAACATCGCCGCCCTCCACACTCGTGGCGACTGGACGCCTCGAGCTGCTCGCGCGCATCGCGGCCTCACTCCGCCACCTCGGATTTCTCCGCGACGTATCTCGCCCTTGAGCCCGGGCGATCCGGTGCACGTAGCCTCGCCGTCCGACGTCGTCGGCGTGGGCGTGCTGAGCCCGTACGGCGCCAGCGCCAACTCGGCGTGGTTCACGACCGACCCGGAGAGCGCGGCCCTCACCTACGTGGTCGCGCGCGGGAACATCGACGCGGGAGCCACGGATCCGGTGGTGATCCACCGCGTCGAGGAATGACAGCTCGGTGCCCCGATCGCCTTCGTCGAGGAGGCGGTCGATCTCGGGATTGCGCGGCGGCGGTGAAGGCGGACCGGTCAGCCACGAACCAGGTCAATAGATGCCCTTGGTACGTCCTTCGTTCGAGCGGAGCATTTCGGCCCTACCTCCGACGCGAGCGCGGCCCACGATCGGAACCCCCGTCTCCTCAGGGGAGAGACGCGCGTCGACGGGGCAGGCGCATCGTGACCCGCGTTCCGTGGCCGGGCGACGACTCGAGCGCGACGTTGCCGCCGTGCGCTTCGACGACCGTGCGCACGATCGCCATTCCTAGCCCGACGCCGCCCGTTCTCCGGTCGCGGCTGGCGTCCCCACGAGAGAAGGGCTCGAAGGCACGCTTCGCAACCTCGGCGGACATGCCCGGTCCGTCGTCCATCACCTCGATGTCGATACCGGCGTCATCCCGGGCGACGCGGAGCACCAAGCGCGCGCCAGGTGCATGCTTCGCTGCATTGTCGAGCAAGTTGTCGACCGCGCGTCGAAGCAGCCCCGGATCGCACTCGATCTCCGCCGCCATATCCTCGGCTTCCACGACGAGCGCTTGCTTGGGCGAATAGACTCTGGCGAAGCGCAGGCGAGCCCTCTCGATGACCTTGGCGACCGTCGTGCTCGTCCAGTGCATGGGCACGCGTCCGTCGCCGAGCCGCCCGGCGCTCATGTCGAGCCTTGCGCTCGCGAGCACGTCATCGACGAGCGCTTCGAGCTCAGCGAGGTCCTGTGCGATCTCCCCCAGATAGGACCGCACACGCTCGGGGTCTCCATCACTCGCCAGCTCCAGGACCACGCGAATTCGTGCGAGCGGCGTCCGGAGCTCGTGCGACACGTCGGCGAGCAGCCGCTTCTCACGGCGAACGGAGGACTCGATCCGAGCAGCCATGTCGTCGAACGCCGCGGCGAGCTCCCCGATTTCGTCCTCCCGTGGCAGCGACGCGCGCGCACCGAGCTCACCGGCGCCGAAGCGTCTCACGGAGGCAGCGAGTGCCTCGACGGGCAATACGATGGCCCGTGACAATGGCCTGGACGCGAGGAGCGTCACTCCGATGCAAATCACCAGCGACAAGAGCACGAGCGGCATTGGCGGCCCCGGGTAGGGCGCGAGT
>JAMFST010000841.1 GCA_026225435.1 Labilithrix luteola | reverse complement strand
CCGCGGGGTCGAGCGCGGACGCTGCCCAGTGGTAGAGGGACAGCGCCCGGCGCTCCCAGACGACCGTCCCGACGTCGCGTGCGGCCTCGAGCGCGCGGCCGGCGAGGGCGAACGTTGCCGCGGGCTCTCGAAGCCAGGAGCGGAGAAGCGCGGCGATCGTAAGCGCGGTTGCGAGAAAGTACGGATCACGGAGCGTCTCGGCGCGCGCGAGCATCGCGTCGGCGCGGCGTACCGCTTCGTCGGCCGCACCGCGGAGCCAGCTCAGGACGATGGGGTACCCGGCGGACAGCCCGACGACGGGCGCGCTGACGATCATCCGCGCGGGTTCGGCCGCGGCAACAGCATCGAGGACGCGGCACGCCTCGGTGAGCGGTATCGCAGCGGCGGAGAGCTCTCCGCGAAAGAGTCGTGCCGCCGCCGAGAGGACGGCGGCCTCGGCGGCGGCGATCGGGTCGCCGACGCGCGCGACGACCTCGTGGATCTCGTCATCGTAGTCGGCGATCGACCGGAGGTCGGAGCGCAGGAACCTCGCGCGCTGGAGCCCGAGCAGCGCGCCGAGCGCACTCCGGTCGTCGCCCTCCTTGCGCGCGAGCTCCGCGGTGCGGACGAAGATGGATTCGAGCTCCGGACACTGGGCCTCCCCCTGGAGCGCCACGACGGCGGGGCCGATCTGCTTCAGGACCGCGAGCTCGAGGGCCTCCGCATCGGCCGACGGTGGGAGCTGCGCGATGTGAGCGCGCGCGCGTTCGAAATGCGCGAGCGCATCCGCGCGTCCGAATCGTTGCATCGCACGCTCACCGGCAAGGTACGAGTAGCGGATGGCCTTGTCGAGCAGGCGCGCTTCGTCGAAGTGAAGGGCGAGCTCCGCGGCGACCGCCGCCGGCTCGTCGGCAAACGCTGTCTCGAGTCGTTCGCCGATCCGCCGGCTCCAGATGCGTCGTGCGCTCGCCACGACCCGCTGGAGCGCCGCGTCGCGATAGAGCGCGTGGACGAAGGCATAGCAGGGCTGGATCGTACCTTCCGGCCACGTCGCCGAGCCGTCGAAGCGGACGAAATGCTCCTCGCCAGCGAGGGTCTCGCTGGCCGCTTCGACCTCGTCCACCGGCAGCTCGAGCGCCGCGGCGACCGCTTCCAGGGCGAACGTGGCGCCGGCCACGCTCGCCGCCTCGAGGAAGCGCCGCTCTGCCGGAGAAAGACGATCGATCTGTCGGTCGATCAGCTGGCGGACGGTCTCCGGCCGGCGGCTCGCCACCTCCCCGATCCCGACCGCGAGCTCCCATCGGCCTTCGACGCGGCGGAGCATGCCGCGCGCCTGCAAGTCGTCGACGACGGCGATCGCGAAGAGCGGGTTTCCACCCGAGACGTCGAGGAGAGTCGACGAGAGCGCATCGGGGAAGCGGTGGCCCTCGAAGCGTCGCGCGAGGTAGTCGCGGAGCGCCGTATCCGGGAGCGGCGCGAGAGGAAGCGTGAGAGCCTGGCCATGGGCCGCGAGCTCCGCGATCACCGCACCGATCCCCGAGCCTCGGACGCGCCGGCAGGTCAGGACGAGGAGGATGCGTGCCGGTCCGCGGCGAGCGCCGAGCATCGCCACGAGATCGGTCGTGGAACGATCGGACCACTGCATGTCCTCGAGAACGAGGACGAACGGCTGGTTCGCGGCGAGCAGCTCGAGCGCATCCGCGAGCTCGCGGAGCATGCGCGGCTGCGTCGCACCGGCCGCGCGCAGATGGACGGGAGCGACCTGATCGTCGCGGAGGAGCCCCGGCAGCTG
>JAMFST010000092.1 GCA_026225435.1 Labilithrix luteola | reverse complement strand
GACGCGGCCGTGACCTCCGACGCTGCTGCCGCCGACGCGGCCATCGACAGCGCCGCCCCGGCCGTGTGCAACGCGATCACCTGCCCGTCCCCCGGCCAGTGCAACAACAACAACATGGTGTGCAGCTACAACTGCGCCAACACCGCGGCCTGCCCCTTGGAGGTGAAGTGCCCGGCCGGTCTCGAATGCGACGTCAGCTGCAGCGGGACCGCGTGTAGCGCCGGTATCGACTGCAGCCAGGCGAGCAAGTGCGTCCTGAAGTGCACGGGAATGAGCTGCAACAGCTCGGTCCTCGTCTGCGACGGTCAGGGCTCGACGCTGCAATGCGATCCAGCGGCGTGTGCCAAGGGGTCGACCGTAGGCACGGGCTGTACCCTGATGAAGTGAGGAGGGTCACGACGCCGGCTTCGACGGCTCGGGCGCGGCCGACGGCAGGGTGAGAGAGTCCTCCTTCATCGTCGTCCCGTCCGCGCGCAGCAACTTCACCGAGACCTGCGACGCCTTGCCCACCGGGCGGGTGCCCCAGGTGTGCCAGTGCGCCGAGGTGCCGACGTCGAGGAGCTGCCGCTGCACCTCCTGCCCGTCGAGCGACCACACCAGCGTCACCTGCGTGGGCGCGCCGCCGTTGGCCACGTCGACCCAGTAGACCGCCTTCTTCGCCGCCTCGATGCTGCTGGCGTCGCCCACCGGCTTGCCCGCCTCCAGGTGGTCGGCAAATTGTGCATTCGTACACGAGGCGCCCGCCTCCTCGGCGCGCGCCGCAGGGGCGAAGGCGAGGACGGTGGCGAGGGCGGGGACGGCGAGCGAGAGACGGGCGACGATCGAGCGGTTCATGATGGGCGATTCCTCCGTCGCGAGGTCATTGCAGCCGCTGCGCCAGCGCTCGCGGTCAGCGTCGGGACGACGACCACCGTGATTTTCCGCCCATCGACGCGCTGCGAAGGCGCCTGCGCGTGGCTCGCGACCCACGAAGGCGTGGGCGAGCGCTCCGCTGTCAGCGTTCGGATCGGAAGAGCGCGCCGTCGCGGAGAAGCCCGCGCGTCACCAGGCGGAAGTTGCTGATCAACCCGCCGAAGCGCTCCGCCTGGGGGCGGGTGACCTCCTCGCGGGCGAAGACGATGCAGGCGGCGACGCTGCCGTCGAGGAACGCGGTCCCCATGCCGAAGACGGTGCGGATGCCGTGCTCGCGGACGAAGTCGGCGGCGGGGATGATGTGCCGCCCGCGCGCGTCGACGGCGCTCGCCGCGTCGGCCACGTGGAACACGCCGATGTACCCGCCGATCAGCTTGCGGGCGAAGATGGCGCCGTCGCGGTCGTTCAAACCGCCGAGATCGACCCCCAGCTCGGCGAGCAAGCGGGCGATCATAGGCAGCCCGTCCACGAAGGTCGCATCGACCAGCGGGATGGCCTGATGCCCCTGCGACAGCTGGCGATCGCACCAGGACGGCAGGAGGCCGTAGGTGCCGAGCAGGGTGAGCACGCGCGTCTCGTCGGTCAGCCCGCTCGCGCCGGGGACGGCCTCGGCGAAGGTTCGCTCCGCCGGCGGGAGCTTGCCGGCCGGCAGCGTGACGTACATCCGGACGAGCGCCGCGGCCCCGGCCAGCTCGTCGTGCAGCTGGCGCACGAAGGTCTGCGCCGCGTCCTCGAGGCAGGTCTGGTCCTGGACGCGCTCGCGCAGCGTCTCCCGGAGGCTGGTCAGCTGTTCGTCGGTGACGTGTGCCAGGGCGCTGGCGTCTCGAGACACGCGGTCTCTATAGCGCACCTTCGCCGCGAGGCACCGTCGTTGCAGTGCATCCCCGAGATCGCTCGCACCTTCGCGAGCGCCAGGTTCCAGGAGATACGCGATGGCAGCCAAAAAGAAGTCGACTCGCTACGGGAAGACGGCCGGCAAGAAGGTCGAAGCCGCCATGGATGAGCGCAAGCACGGCACCCTGCGCTCGGGACGGTCCGGCAAGAAGGTCACGAGCAAGAAGCAGGCGATCGCCATCGCCCTGTCGGAAGCGCGCAAGGCGGGCGGGAAGGTCCCGCCGAACCCGAACGCCAAGAAGAGCACCGCGAAGAAGAAGACCGCCAGCCGCTGAGACGTGACGAGGATCGCGCATACGTGACGAAACGCGACATCGCACCCCCTCGGGCGTTTATCGTCAGCGGATGCGATCTGCTTCGCTTCTCCTCCTGCTGAGCGCCGCCGCCTGCTCGAAGAACGGCGCTGCTCCCACCGGCGCCGACGCGGGCACGGCGGCGCCGCCACTCCCCTCGGGGCAATACTCCAGCGGCGGCATGGACTCCGGCGGGGCCAGCGCGCAGGCGGCCACGGGCGGCGGCGCGTGCAAGCTCGACGTCGCCCCGTTCGTCATCGACAAGGGGGTTCGCAGCGAGACGGGCGTGACCGTCGTGCGCCTGGCCGACGATCGCCTCGCGGCCGGCTACGCCAACGGAGAAGGGACGCCGAAGGTGGCCATCGTGTCCCCCGCCGACGGCACCGCCAGCCTCGTCGACGTCGATCTCGGCAAGCTCCCCGAGCTGTCGCAGAAGCCGGCTCCGAAGACGCAGCGCGTGGTGCACCGGGTCACGCCGCTCGGGGCGAACGGGCTCAAGATGCGCGTGGCGGTCGACCTGACCGAGACGCGCGCGGATGGCTCGCGGGTGGTGCGCTGCGGCCCGGCCGACGACGAGGCGTGGCAGAGCTTCGACGGGGTCAGCGCCTACGAGCCCTCCGACGCCGGCGCACCGGGCAACGTGCCCGAGCTTCGCGACTGCCGCTCCTTCAGCGCCGGCGGCACCAGCTGGACGGAGAGCTTCGTCGCCGACACGTCCGGCGCGATCCAGTCGGCCTGGGTCATCCATCCCTCCACCGGCGCACTCGACGATGCGCAGGGCTTGCTCCAGCACCAGGCCGTTCCGCCGGAAGCGGGGCGCACCACGCCGCGTGTCGGGCAGCTCGATCGCTTCGGCTACACCCAGCTCACCTCCGCGCGCCTCGGCGATGCCGGCTTCCTCGTCAGCGCACGCTCCAACGGCAAGCTGCGGCTCGCCAAGCGCGGCGCCGACTGGTCGCCGGCCGACGAGATCACCGACTTCTGGTACGGCAGCCCGATCGGTCTCCCCGCGCTCGCCTCGCGAGATGCCAAGGTGGTCGTCGTCGCACCCATCGCCGGCAAGCTCGATCTGGTCGGCGCCACCTTCCCCGTCGAGGCGAAGATCGCCAGGCCGGCGCCGCTCGCCATCGACGAGCCGGCGGGCGCTACCCCGCTTCCGCCGGACTCCGAGCGCACCTCGGTGACGGTGGCCATCGCCTCGCGCGGCCAGGTCATCGCCGCGTTCCTCGACGGCCGAGCGGGCAAGCGTCGGCCGCGCTTCGTGCTCCTCGACGACGCGCTCAAGGCGCAAGGCGCCTCCTTCGAGCCGCTCGGCACGGCAGACGCGGACGTGGCCGATCTCAAGCTGACGATCCTGCCCGACGACCGCGTCCTCGTCACCGCGCTCGTCGCTCACCCCGGCGCCGGCCTCGCGCTCGAAGCGGCCGTCGTCGGCTGCGGGCTCATCCCCGCCGTCACCGCCGCTCCGCCGCCGGCCACCGACGCCGCGCCGTAGTTCCCTTTAAATGAACAAAGCCGCGAACGGTTCACGTTCGCGGCGCTGTTCATCTACCGGCCAGGCGCGTCGCTTCTAGCGGCGGCCGTGGTACCCGCCGCCATGATAATAACCGGGGCGACCGTAGTAGTGCCCGCCCCAGCCGCCGTGGGCGCGGCTGTAGGCCAGCTCCGGCGGCTCGCGGTCGTACCCGTGCCAGCCGCCGCCGTCGCGGTAGTACCAGCGGTTGCCGTAGTAGTACGAGGCGTGGCCGCCGTAATAGACCGGATCGTAGGACGCGACGTACTCGTCGGGCGGGTAGGGGTACTGCGCGTGCGCGACGCTCGAGACGAGCATGGTGGCGCCGATCGCGCCCACCACCGTGACGGCGGAGAGAGCTTTAAGGAGAAGAGAGCGCTTCATGAATTCCTCACTGGGGGGTTGAAGGGGCGGGGTTGAGACGGTCGCGAAGGTGCCCGGCGACCTTGGTGCGTTGCTCCGGGGTCAGGAGCGGGGTGACGACCTCGTAGAAGTGCGCCATGCGGCCTGCGCCGGCGCGCGCGACGTGGGCGCTGGCGGCGTTGGCCGAGCCGAGCGTCTTGGCGTCGAAGTTGTCGGCGGTGAACGCGGTGCGGAAGCTCTTCAGGTAGCTGTCCATCTCGGACGGATCGATCGTGTTCTCCTGTTCGATCGGCTGCGCCTGCAGGGCGGCGCTCAGCTTGGCGGTCTGGTCGGCCGACAGGCCGGTGTCCTGGGCGAAGTCGGCGAGGCGGTCGTTGCGCTCCTGCGAGCCGGACTTCTCCTCGTGGTTCACGTCGCGCCAGATGTGCCAGTGGGCCTCCACCTTGTCGACGAGCGCGGCGCGCTGGCCAGCATCGAGGACCGCGTGGAGCTGGTCGAGAGCAGCGGTGCTGGCGTCGCTGGCGGCGGCCGCGTTGCTGGCCAGGGTCGCGAGCTGCTGGTCGACCTTGACCTTGTCGATGTTCCCGGCGGCGACGCCGTCGGCGAGGATGCCGATGAGCCGACGGCTCGACTCGTGCGCCGGCTCGTACTTGCTCTTGAGGCCGTCGCTGATGGCGTTGAGCTTCGCCTTCTGCTCCGGGGAGACGCCGAGCGTCTCGACGCTCAGAGCGATGAACTGCGAGACGCCACCGTGATGATGGCGGTGGTGATCACGGATGCCGTCGGTGGCCGGATCGTCGTCGTCGGCGGGGGCCGTCGTGGAGACGGTGGCCGACGTGTCCGCCGCGGTGGCGGCGGGCGGGGTGGAGCCGCCGCAAGCAACGAAGGCGGGGAGAGAGAGAGCTGCCGACGCCAGCACGATATAACGAGAGAGAGTCATCCGTAGTTTCTCCGAGGTGAAACTGCATTCGCGAACCGCAACGTTGCGGGCACGAACCTACGAACAAGAGAACAGACCGTGGTCGCGAGAAAACCATCCACTCGGGCCACACCAAATCTTAGGCCGGGTCCGTTTCTGCCGGCAGCGAATCGGCGATCCGGCCCATCAGCTCGCGAAGTGCGCGTTGTTCCTCGAGAAGACCGACGAAGGCAGCGCGCCGGGAGGACCATGCCCACATCGCCCACACGCTCGCAGATGCTTGGGTGAGGCGCTCCTGGACCCGCAGCGCCAGGTATCCGAGCGCGGGCGAAGCGACGAACACGGCGAGCCCGAGGAGCGGACCGTGGACGAAGAAGCCGGCCACGGCCAGCGCGATCCAGGTGAGGGGAAACGCGAGCGCGGCGGACAGCACCTTGGCCGTGGCGACGACATCCTCTTCGCTGCGCACGGCGCGCTTGGCGACGAAGCCGGTGAACCGGTAGGGCAGGTAGTTGAGGAGCACGCCGAGCAGCGCCGGGAGCAAGACCGGGATCCAGACGAGGCTGGTGAGCAGGCGCCGCCCGACGAAGGCGAGATCGAGGCGCGGCGGGTGCAGCTGCTCCTCGGTGACGCCGAGCGCGCGCAGACCCGCTTCGTGCGCGAGCACGCGATCGGTCACCTGCCGGACCAGCGCCGGCTCGGCGAAGCGCAGCGACGCCTCCGCCTTGCCGATCCGCTGCCCCAGCTCGAGAGCCCGGGCGAGCGCGCGTTCCCCTTCCGGCTCGTCGGCGGAGAAGACGCGGCGGGCGGCGTCGATGGCGCGCAGGGTCTCGACCCGGTCGGCTTGCAAGGTGACCTGGCCGAGCGCCTGACCGATCGACGTGGTGAGCTCGCGCACCGGCTCGTGTGGCGGCTCGCCGTTGGCGTCGAGCGCCACGTGCGGCACGTCGAACGGCACACCGATGCAGACGAGCGCGTCGCTGCGGAAGGTCTTCTTGTCGGTGTAGGTCAGGCCGGCGGGGACGATGCGCAGCGGGAGCGCGGCGCTCGCGTGGGGCCGCGCGTCCTTGCTCGCGTCGATCGCCGCGGCCCCCAGCGCGATGCGCGCCGCGCCGGTCTTGAGCGGACGCAGCTGCGGATCGCTGTGCGAGGTGCCTTCGGGAAAGATCGCCAGGCTGCCGCCGCGCGAGAGGATGGCGCGCGCGCTCTCGAAGGTGTGCGCGTTCTGCTTCGGATCGGCGTGATCCTTGGCGCGGTAGACCGGCAACGCGTCCAGCGCTCGGAGCGCCGCGCCGATGACCGGCCAGCGAAAGAGCGGCTCCTTGGCGAGGAAGGAGACCGGCCGGCCGGCGAAGGCGAGGATGAAGAGCGGGTCGATGAGCCCGTTGGGGTGATTGAGCACGAACATCACCGGCCCGGTCGCCGGGAGGTTCTCGGCGCCCGTGACCTCGATGCGACGGAAGAAGATCCGCAGCAGCAGCCGGCACAGACCGACGAGCAGGCGCCTCACGACGCCCAGCCGCGCCTGCCGCCGACGAAGGCCGCCGCGCACCAGATGACGCCGCCGACCACGACCGCCACCGGGACGACCATCACCGCCGCCCCGAGCGACGAGTGCTCGGAGAGGGTGCCGATGAGCGTCGGTGAGGGGACGTCCCCGAGGACGTGGATGGCGAGGATGCTCATGGCCATGGCGGTCGCGCGCATGTCGGGGGCGACCACGTTGACGATGGCCGAGTTGATCGGGCCGGTGGAGAGGAAGATGAGCACCTCGGCGACGGCGAGGGCGCCGAGCTCCACGCCGTGGTCGGTCGCGGTGAAGGCGACGTAGGCGCAGGGGGCGGCGAGCAGCGTGGAGATGCCGGAGACCCAGAGGTAGCCCTGGCGCGTGCGCTTGGCGACGAGGTCGCCGAGCCAGCCGCCGATGAAGGTGCCGATGAAGCCAGTGACCACGACGATGGCGCCGAAGTTCACCGTGGCCTGCTCGTGGGTGAAGCCGCGCTCGCGCTCGAGGAAGGCGGGCATCCAGGCGGCGATCCCGCCGAGCGCAAAGGTGTAGGCCGCGTAGCCGAGGACGACCGAGACGTACGCCGGGTTCTTGACGAGCGCCGCGTAGGTGCCGGGGGCGGCCTTGCCGGGAGCGCCGTGGCCACCGGCGTCGTCACGGTCTTCGGCCCCGCGCTCGGGATCGCGGAGCAAGAGGCACAGGCCGGCGAGGAGCAGACCGGGCAGGCCGGCGACGAGGAAGGCGGCGCGCCAGCCGTAGGCGACGTCGATCTTGCCGCCGAGCACGTAGCCGAGCGCCGAGCCGATGGGGATGGCAGCGAAGAAGATGGCGAAGACGCGCCCGCGCTGCGCCTTGGGGAAGTAGTCGGCGAGCATGCTCGGGGCGATGCTCCCGTAGGCCGCCTCGCCGATGCCGACGGTGGAGCGCGCGGCGAAGAGGGTGCCGAAGCCGTGGGTCAGGCCGGCGGCGGCGGTGGAGAGGCTCCAGACGCCGACGCCGGCGGCCACGAGGCGGTTGCGGCCGCGGCGATCGCCGAGCCAGCCGAACACCGGCGAGGCGAGGGCGTAGACGATGATGAAGCCGGTCATCAGCCAGCCGAGCTGCGAGTCGGTGAGCCGCAGCGCCGGATCCTTGCGCAGGCTCTCGGCGACGGCGGGCACGACGTAGCGGTCGACGTAGTTGAAGAGGTTGATGCCGCTGAGGACGCACAGCCCGAGCAGGCTGCCCTTCTGCGCGCGCTGGGTCGGGGTGATCACCAAGAAGGCGAGCTTACGCGATCATCTTGTCCCAGTACGGGCGCAGGTCGAGCTCCACGTCGAGGCGGCGCAGCAGCTGGAAGATACCTCCCAGCTTGCGGTGGAGGAACAGCAGGGGGCGCGGCGGCGGCGAGTAGCGCAGGCCGCGGGTGAAGCGCTGGATCACGTCACGCGAGCGTGCGGCGTAGGCCTCGTCGCGAAAGAGGAACGGCTGGCGGTCCGGATCGAACGGTTCGATGGAGCTCTGGAGCATCTGGGCGAAGAGATCGCCCACCTCGGGCGATTCGCGCCGGTCGAAGAGGCCGAAGTCGATCCCGTCGGCGACGATGACGTCGCGATCGCCCGTGCGCACCGCGCGCAGCAGCTGCACGTAGCGGCGGCGGAAGGCCTCATCGTATTCGACGCTCGCCCCGAAATCGAGCAGCACGATGCGCTGCGCGCCGGCGTCGTCGCGCACGAGGAAGTTCCCGAAGTTCGGATCGGTCTGCACCACGCCCCAGACGAAGAACTCGAGGCAGTAGAGATCGAGCACCGCGCGCCCGAAGGCCAGCCGCGCCTCGCGCGAAGGCTCGGTGCGGATCCAGGCGTTGAGCGGGACGCCTTCCTCCCACGTCATGGTGAGGACGCGGCCGGAGGAGAGCTCGGGGAACGAGCGCGGCACGAGGAAGCGCGGATCGCTCGCGATCAGCTGACCGAAGCGATCGAGGTAGCTGCGCTCGCGCACGTAGTCGGCCTCGAGGTGCAGGACGGTCTTCAGCTCCTCGAAGGTGTCGTGCAGGTCGATCTCGCGGCGCGACAGCGTGAGGAAGCTCGAGCCGACCTTCTCGAGGAGGGCGATGTCGCTGTCGATGCTGTCGGCGATCCCGGGGTACTGGATCTTCACCGCGACGGGGACGCCGTCCACCTTCGCCCGGTGCACCTGGCCGATGCTGGCGGACGCTGCGGGGATCGGATCGAGGTCGGCGAAGCGAGCGACGCGCTCGGCGCCGAGCTCCTCGTCGAGCACGGCACGCAGCACGGCGAAGTCGACCGGCTCGGCCTGCCCCTGCAGCTTCGCCAGGATCTCGGTGGCCTCGGGCGGGAGGAAGTCGCTGGCGTCGATGGACAGCATCTGCCCCGCCTTCATGAACGCCCCTTTGAGGCGTCCCAGGCTCTCGGCCATCACCTTGGCCTGCTCGATGCGCGTGCGCAGCTCGGAGGCGCCCAGCTTCTCCGCCGAGCTGACGAGGCCCGTGCGGACGCGGTGCTTGATCTCCTTGCCGGCAACGTTGGCCGCCATGGCGAGCACGCTGCGCGAGCGACCGAAGAGATCTGTCTTCAAGCCAGCTGCTTTAGGGCAGGCTCCTGGCAGAGGGAAGCGAGCGCGATGTCAGGTGCAGGCCAGGCGCCGCTCAGGCGCTGGCGCTGCCGAGCAGCGGACCGGTCATCAAGCCGTCGACGAGCGCGGCCGCGCTGTGCCCGCCCTGGAGCGCGTGGACCACGGCGTGGAAGATGGGCGCGGGCACCTTTTGCTTGTCGGCCCAGCTCGCCACGCGAGGCGCGAGCTCGACGACCTCGACCCGTTCGCCCAGGCTGGCGAGCGCCTCGTCGAGCTTGGACCCCTTGGCGAGGGCGCGGCCCAGGCGAACCTCCGGGCGCTCACCCTGACCGATGGCCGCGAGGAGATCGCCGTAGCCGGCGAGGCCCATCATGGTCCGCTCGTCGGCGCCCACGGCCTGCGCGAGGCGCGACGCTTCGCTCATGGCGCGCGAGATGAACGCGGCGGTGATGCCGACGGACATGCCGGCCCCCTGGCCGTAGCCGACAGCGAGGGCGAGGCATCCGACCAGAGCGCTGGCCCACTCGACGCCGCGCAGATCGCGCGTGGTGTACAGACGTACGGTGGGGCCGCCGAGCACGGCGGTGGCTGCGGCGGTGACCTCGGGGAAGTGCGAGCCGCAGACGAGCACGCTGGGGCGGCCGGCGAGCAGGTCCTCGCTCAGCGCGGGGCCGCCGAGGGCGCCGATGCGTCGCGCGGGGGTCTCGTCGCGCAGGACGTCGCCCACGGTCTCGAGGTCCGGGCCGGTGAGCCCGCGGATGCCGTGGAGGACGAGGTGGCGGCCGTCCAGGTGGTCGCCGATGCGCCGGGCGACGTCGCGGACCACGTCGGACGGGACCGCGAGGATGACGAGGCGCGCGTCCGGCTCGATGCGGAGATACTCCTCCGCTCGCTCGACCCCCGGGGGAAGGGCGACGTCGTGGCGGCGCGAGTGCACCCGCGTCTTCGTGCCGGACCGCGCCGCTGCTGCCGCCAGGGCCAGGCCCCAGCTCCCCGCTCCGATCACCGCCACCGCGCGTCCGCTGCCCGACATGGGCGGAGTATCGGCGCAAACGAGCGCGTGCGGAAGGGCGGCGACGACGCTGCGACGCGTTGCGAGGCGGCGGCCGCCGTGATTCCCTGGAGAGTGCATGTACCGCGAGCTCGAGATTCCGCGCCGCGAGGAGTGCGTGCCGACGGAGTTCGTCTACGCGCCGAGGAGCCACTCGGCGACGCAGCGGTCGATGATCCAGCTGCTCCTGGCGCCGGCGGTGTTCGTCGGGGTGCTCGTCGTGTGCATCGTGGGGCTCGGCTGGCCGGCGGCGGCGAGCGCGCTCCTCGGGGCGGTGGCGACGGCCGGGGCGCTCGCGCTGGTGGCGCGCGGGATGTCGGCGCGCCAGGTGACGCGGCTGCGGGTGGACGGCCACGAGCTCGAGGTGTGGGCCCCGAGCGCGTCCGGCGCGGCCCGGGCTCCGGTGCGCATGCCGCTGCTCGACCTGCGCGAGGTGGCGCTCG
>JAMFST010000840.1 GCA_026225435.1 Labilithrix luteola | reverse complement strand
GCACGTTGCGCCGCCGCTCGGCGACGCCTTCACCCGACGCGCGGTACGTCTCGGCGCCTTGCCGCGCGGGCAGCAGGAGCTGCTGGGTGGTCTGCGCGAGGCGCTGTACCTCGCCGTCCCCGCCTGGTCCGCGTCGCCCGAGGAGACCCACGCGATGCACCAGAAGCTGGAGGGGCTCCGCTCCCTCGAGGTCGCCGTCGCTCGCCGTCGGGTCGCCGAGCGCGCGACGCAGCACGGCTACGGGTACACCCTCACGGTCGACGAGAGCGCCTTTCGTGGCGCGGGCGACATGGGGCTCTTCGGCGCGACCACCAGCGAAGCGCTCGCCCGCTGCGCTCCGGTGAGCACGTTCACCGAGCTCACCGTGATCGGCGTCCGGACAGGATCGCGCACCGTCTACGCCTCACGGAGCGCCACCTGATGGGCCTCTCCGCTCGACTCGCACGCCTGCAGGAGCGGGTCCGCACCTGCGTCTCGCACGTGGCGCTCTTCCCCGCGGTCCGTCTGCTGGAGGAGGAGCTCGCCCAGCGCGCGCCCGTGGGCGAGGACCGCGTGGCCGCGGACGAGCGCATCCACTTCTCCCATCCCGTGAGCTTCGCGATGCCCGCCGGCGAGCTCCTCGATGTCGTCTATCGTCGCGCCTCGGGCACCACCTCGGTCACGGTGAAGACCTCGCTGCTCGGCCTGATCGGGGCGGAGTCGCCGCTGCCGCCCTCGATGAGCGAGGACGTGCTCTTCGACGAGGACGAGGCGCTCGCTCCGCTCTACGACGTGCTCCACCACCGCGCGCTGTCGCTGCTGTACCGCGCCTGGAAGCGCTACACGCCGGGAACGTCCGCGCAGACGTCGAACGCGGATCCGTACGCCGACGCGCTCCTTTCGCTGGTCGGGCAGGACGCCTTCTCCCCCTACGTCGAGCCCAAGGACACTCTTTCCCTACACGACCTCTCCGATCTGGGGCTCAGCGATTTCGCCCGCTGCGAGCCGAGCTTCCTCGACACGCGCGCGCTCGAGCAGCTGCTCGACCGGGTGTTCCCCGACCTGCACGCGCGCGTCTCACGCTCCGATCCGCGGCTGGTCCTGGCGGCCGACGAGGACCGCGGCTGCCTCGGCTGGCAACACTCGATGCTGGGGATCGACGCTCCTTACGGTGCGAGCGCGCTCGACCCCAGCGGCGTGGTGCGCATCGAGGTCGGTCCGGTCGACGGTCCGACCCACCAGGCGCTGCTCCCGGGCGGCGCGCGTTACCGACAGCTCCACGCCCTGGTGGACGACTGGCTGGCCGCTCGCGCCGTCGCCGAGCTCGACGTCCTGGTACGGCTCGAGGAAGCTCCGGCCCTCGTCCTGGGCGAGGACTATGGCGGGAGCCTCGGAGGAGACGCGCAGTACCACGGGGCCGACACGCGCCACGTGCGGCTTCGCGTGTTGCTCGGACCCGAGAGCGAGCAGGCAACGACGACCTACCTGGACGAGACGTCGGCCGCGCAAGGCACGCGCGGGGACGGGGCGCGGCAAGGTGTGGTCGATGGACCGCGTGAAGACATGGACCTGTGGCGTGCCGCGGTGGCGGTCCTTCACGGCCGAGCGCTCCCCGTCGACGTGCAGAGCGCGCTGTCCAGCGGACGCGACATCGCGGGGCGTGGACGAACCGGCGCCGCTCTCGACCTGGTCATCGGCAGCCTCGACCAGGTGATCGCCCGCCAGGTCGACGCGATCCTGCATCACCCGGATCTTCAAGCGCTCGAGGCTCGCTGGCGAGGGCTGTCGTACCTCACGAGCCGCCTCCCTCCGGAGCAGAACGTCATGGTGGCGGTCATGTCTTTTTCGAAGGACGAGCTCGTCGGGGATCTCGACGGAGCGACGGAGCTGTCGCGCAGTCACTTCTTCGCCAGCGCGTACACAGGAGAGCTGGGAATGTTCGGCGGCGAGCCCTACGGAGCGGTCCTCGCCGACATGGACTTCGACGGCAGCGCGGGAGACGTGCGGTTGCTGCGGCAGCTCAGCGCCGTCGCCACGATGGCTCACGCGCCGTTCTTCGCCGGGGTCTCTCGCGAGCTCTTGCAGCTCGGCTCCTGGCGGGACCTTCCGCGCATGCGCAGCGTCAGGACCACCCTCGACAGTCCGGTGAAGACGGCCTGGCACGGGCTGCGCGACTCCTCGGACAGCCGTGCCACGGGGTTGCTGGTCGGTCGCCCGCTGTACCGGCTTCCGTACAGCGCAGAGCTCGCGGACACGACCTTCGTGTACGCGGAAGGCGTCGCCGCCGATGGCGAGGATCTCCTCTTCGGCAGTCCGATCTACGTGCTGGCCGACCGACTCGCCGCCAGCTTCGCGCGCCATCGCACGCTCGCCGCGATCATCGGGGACGACGAGGATGCTTCGGTCTCGCCCGTCCGCTTTCCCTTCCCGTCGCTCGGCGCGCGCTACGCGAGGCAGCCGCTCGAGGTCGCCGTCCCCCCGCGGCTCGCCCACGACCTGTGCGATGCGGGGTTGATCACGCTCGCCAGTCGCAGCGATGGGCGGCTCAGGTGTTGGGAATCGACGCCGGCGTTAAAATTCCGCCGCGATGGCCGCTCGTTGGCGGCGTTGCTGGGCTTGTGGGGATTTT
>JAMFST010000839.1 GCA_026225435.1 Labilithrix luteola | reverse complement strand
GCCTCACCAGCGTCCTCCTGCTCTGTCCCGCCACCGCCTCCGCCCAGGAGACGCCCAAGGTGGACCCCGACGCGCCGGTCTTCACCCCGCTCGGGTACGTAGAAACGTACATCCAGTACAACTTCAACCACCCGTCGAACAAGATCTCCGACGATCTGGCGTTCGACAACCGGTCGGAGACGTTCAGCCTCGCCAACGCGGCTCTCGGCGGCGAGGCCAAGTGGGGGCCGGTCAGCGCCCACGTGCTCTTCCAGATCGGCACCACGCCGAGCACCTACTACCGCAGCGAGCCGACGATCGCCGGCGCCTCCGGCTCGGCACCGAGCGACGCCGACCTCTGGAAGTACGTCCAGGAAGCGTATCTCGGCTACGTCGCGCCGATCGGCCGCGGGCTCACCATCCAGGCCGGTCTCTTCCTCAGCCCCATCGGTCCCGAGACCATGGCGGTGAAGGACAACTGGTTCTGGTCGCAATCGAACCTCTTCTTCGCCCTGCCATTCTACGAGACCGGTGTGCGCCTCAAGTACCCGTTGAGCGACGCGTGGACCGTCTCGGTCGGCGCGTACAACGGCTGGAACGAGGTGGTCGACGACAACGGGCAGAAGACGCTCGAGGCGCGCGTCGCCTACCAGACCGAGCGGGTGAACGCGCAGGCGCTCTACTCCGGCGGCGTCGAGCGCCCCTCCGGTGCGCCCGAGGGCCCCGCCTGGCGTCACGACTTCGACGCCTACGGGCAGGTGAAGCTCACCGACACCGTCTCGGTCATGGCGCACACCAATACCGGCTGGGAGGACAACCGCTTCGGCGTGGCCAACTGGTACGCCGGGCAGATCGCCGCCCGCTGGCAGATGACCGGCGCGCTCGCGGTCGTGGCGCGTGGCGATCGCTTCTACGAGAACCTGGCGCACCGCGACGGGGTCGACTCGACGCCGATCTTCTTCAACGGTGTCCCCTGGGTCAGCTCGGCGACGGCCACCTTCGAGGCCCAGCCGCACGACCACATCCTCTTCCGCCTCGAGTACCGCCACGATCAGGCGGACGGCAACCTGTACTTCCGCAGCACCGTCACCGGCAACGGCGGCACGACGACGCCCTACGTCCCCAACTCGCACTTCCAGGACACGCTCACGCTCGGCGCCACGGCGTACCTGTGACCCCGCAGGCGGCGCTCCTCGCGGTCTTCGTCGTCGGGGCGGTGGCCTTCGCCTTCGTCTGGACCCGGGCGCTGCGCCGCTTGCCGCCGCCACGCGAGCTCCGGCCCGGTGGGTACGACGTCGCCGTCGGCGCGGTCACCAACTTCTTCGACACCCTCGGTATCGGCTCCTACGCCACCACCACAGCGCTCGTCCGCCTGGGCGCGCGGCTCGGGCCGAAGGTGCAGAGCAAGCCCGTCTCCGATCGCGTCCTCCCCGGCACGCTCAACGTGGGGCACTGCCTGCCGAGCTTCGTGCAGGCGATCCTCGCGGTCACCTTCATCGAGGTCGACGCGCTCACCCTGGTGCTCATGGTCGCGGCGGCGGTGGCGGGCGCCTGGTTCGGCGCCGGCGTGGTCGCCCGGCTTCCCCTGCGGGCCGCGCGCGTCGGCCTGGGGTGCGCGCTCCTGGTGGCTGCCGGTCTCCTCACGGCGCGGCAACAGCACTGGTTCCCGGCGGGCGGCGAGGCGCTCGGTCTGCGCGGTGTCCCGCTGCTCGTCGCCGTGCTGGTGAACGGCGTGCTCGGCGCGCTCATGACGCTCGGCTTCGGCCTCTACGCCCCCTGCATGATCCTCGTCGGTTTCCTCGGCATGAACCTCAAGGCCGCCTTCCCCATCATGATGAGCTCCTGCGCGCTGCTCATGCCGGTCGGCAGCCTGCGCTTCTTCCAGACCGCCGACGAGCTGCGCGTGCCGGCCTACGCCCCGCGCGCCGCCATGGGCCTGACCGTGGGCGGGATCCCGGCGGTCCTCGTGGCCGCCTTGCTCGTCCGCTCCCTCCCGCTCGATGCGGTGCGCTGGCTGGTGGTGGTCGTCGTCACCTTGACCGCCGTGACGATGCTCCGGGCCGCGCGGCGATAGGCCACCGGGCTCTCCCCCTGCCAGCGCTTGAAGGCCTTGTTGAAGGAGGGGACGCTCTCGTAGCCGACCCGCTCGGCGATGGCGCTGACCGCTTCGTCGGTGTCGCGGAGGATCTCGGCGGCGCGCGCCATCCGCCAGCGCGCCAGGTACTGGAGCGGCGGCTCGCCCACCAGATCGGTGAAGCGCGCCGCCAGCCCCGAGCGCGAGAGCCCGACGCGCGCGGCCAGCTCGCCGACCGTCCACGCGCGCTCCACCTGCGCGTGCAACAGCGAGAGCGCCTTGTGGACGTGCGGATCGGCGAGGGCGACGAGCCCCTGCGGCCGGCTCTCGCGCTGGGCGACGCAGCCCCGCAGCTTGCTCATCGACCGCATCGCCTGGACGACGAGGACATCGGCGAGCCGCTGCAGCAGGAGGACGCTCGCCGGCCCTGGACTCTCCAGCTCCGCCAGGACGAGCGCGATGGTGGCCGACGCCAGCGGATCTCTCGCCGCGCCTTCCCCGGGGAGGACGAGCACGTCCGCCGGCCGGCCGAGCAGGGGGGGCGGCGCGCGGTCGAAGTCGAAGAACGCGGCCACGATGGAGGTGACGGCGCCGCGACCACCGATCCGTCGCGGGCCGGCGGTGGGCCGCTGCCGAGCGCTGTCGCACACGGCGGACGGCCGCGTGGACGCGGAGTCGCGGATCACGTGCGCGGCGCCCCGCGGCAGGAAGGCCACGTCACCGGCGGCGAGGACCAGCGGCGGGAGCCCCTCGACCTCGAGCCGGGCCTGCCCGCGGGCGATGAGGTAGAGCATCGCGCGGTTGCGCGCCTTGACGTCGAGCCCCCACGGCGCGCGCGCCTCCATCTGCTGGTAGAGCGCGTTGCGCAGCAGGCCGAGGCTGAGCACGTCGCCGAGGACGTCTGCCCGACCGCTGGCGACGGCCAGCTCGATTGGAGCCTGGGATAACTTTGCTGGACGTGACGCCATTGAGCGTCCAGAGCGTAGCGCTTATCTCCAGGGACATGATTCTCCATTACGTACCGGGCGGGTGCAGCATGGCCATCCACATCGCGCTCCTCCAGGCGGACATCCCGCACCGCCTCGTGAGCGTCGACCGGAGCAAGCGCACCAGCGACGGTCGCGACCTCCTCACCATCAACCCGCGCGGCTTCACCCCGACCCTGGAGCTCGACGACGGCACCGTGCTCACCGAGGCGCTCGCTCTCCTCGTGTACATCGCGGAGCGCGCGGGCACGATGCTGCCGGCGGACGGTCTTCCTCGCTGGCGCGCGCTCGAAGCGACCTCGTTCCTCACCACCGAGCTGCATCGCAACTTCCGCCCTTTCTTTCGCGGCGACACCGCGCAGATGGACATCACCCGCAAGGACCTCGACCGGCACTTCCTCACCCTCGCGCGTCAGCTCGGTGACGGCCCGTATCTCCTCGGGCGGGAGCTGACCATCGCCGACCCCTATCTCTTCGTCATGCTCACCTGGGCGGCGATGTTCCAGCTCGAGGTGCCGGCGCCGCTGCCGGCATACGTCGCGCGCATGAAGCAGCTGCCGTCGGTGGTGCGCGCCTTCGCCGAGGAGGGGCTCTCGTGACCGCACCGGCCGCCGTGCTGTCGGTGAGCCCGGTCGTCCTCGCCGCGCCCGAGCGGGGGACCGAGCTCCGCGTGCGCATCTCCGCCCCCGCCGAGATGCGCGGCCCGCTGCCGCTCGTCGTCTTCGCGCACGGCTTTGCCTCGGCTGGTGGTGGTCGTCGTGACCTTGACCGCCGTGACGATGCTCCGGGCCGCGCGGCGATGACGTCGGCGTCTCGGAGGGTGATCATAAATGCATCAGCCGGGAAAATTTTTGCCGCGCTTTTTTGACGTACCGTCAGCGGATGGGATCGCTCGTCGACTACACCACCGAAAAGGGGGTCGCGCGGCTCACGCTGACCGACCCGCCGGTGAACGCGTACACGCATGAGATGCTCCG
>JAMFST010000838.1 GCA_026225435.1 Labilithrix luteola | reverse complement strand
GAGACCCAGGTAGCCATCACCGCCGACGCGGAGGCGCGGCTCCTCGAGTACCACTGGCCGGGGAACATCCGCGAGCTGAAGAACGTCATCGAGAGCTCCACGCTGCTACGTGGAGGAGTCGATCTCACGGCCGACGATCTGCGCTTCGACGAGGTCACCGGAGCCGCGGGGCCCTTCGTGCCCGAGCGGCCGTCGAGCGTGCGGATGATCACCGTGGACCCAGGGAGCCAGCGGCTGCTCGGTGTCGACGCGAGCGACGCGACGCGCGCCGAGGTGGAGCGCGAGCACATTCGTCTGGCGCTCCTGGCGGAGAACGGCCGGGTCGAGGCGGCTGCGCGGCGGCTCGGCATGCCGCGCAGCACCCTCTACTGGAAGTTGAAGCGCTTCGGCCTGAACCGCCACGGCGAGGAGAGCCGAGGTCCGCTCGTCGCGGGCGAGTGAGCGTGCGTGAGCGCTAGGAGTCCTTGCCGCCGGCGCCGTTTTCGCCAGAGGGACCAGAGGGGATGAGCAGTCGCATCTCGATGAGCTCCGCCAGGAGCCCGGCGGCGTCACGCGTGCCGCTTGCTGCCGGTCCGTACTCCAGCCGCAGGCTCTGCTCTGCCCCCTGACGGAAGAAGGTCACGTCCATCCCTTTGACGTCGAGCGCCTTGGCCTCGACGTAGTCCACCACGGTACGCGTGCGCATCCCGTTGGCGACCAGCAGGATGTCGCCGTAGCGAATGCCCGCGCGGGCGGCTGGAGATCCCTCCAGCGCGCCGAGCACCGGAACGCCGCCGAGCGTTGCCGCCAGCTCGAAGATGGTCTTCTTCGGGATCAGATGGTCAGATCTTTCTCGACGTCGGCGACCGCCATGCGGGCCATCGCGAGGTTAGCGCGCGTGCGATCGAGCGCCACGTAGAAGAAGAGGTTCGGGCGCGTCCGGAGCGGGCGGATCAGGTGGTACTGCTTGCCGAGGGTGATGAGCATGTCCTCGACGGCGTCGCGCATGCCGAGGTTGGCCATCGTCTTGCGCTTGGCGCGAACGACCTCGGTGTTGCCGGCCGCAGCGACCTCGAGGTTCAGCCCCTGTCCGCCTTCCTGGCCGAGGAGCATGCCGCTCTCGGAGTCGACGAGCGCAGCGCCGACGAATCCATCGATGGCGTTCAGCTTGGTTAGGCTCTCTTTGACGTTCATTGGGCGTTCCTTGGTCTGAGGGTTGGCGTGACGGCGCTGTCGGAGCAGCTCGTCGGGCGACGAGGAAACGGTTTGCAGCGCTCGTGCCACCCCCGGTGCCCGCGAAACACGAAGGAGATCATCGAGCAGCGGCCAAGAGGCGCATGTCGGCAAATGTCTCTGACGCGTCCAACTCGTTGGATCCCCTCCAGTCATTGGACGACCGTCGTCCAATGATTGGAGCACGAGCGTCTGGATGCCGAACAACACGGGAAAATGATCGAGTGGAATGCACCTTGCTGAGAGGGGAGTCCACATGGCGTATCTGAACGTTCGCGAGCGGCGCCTGGAGACCAAGATCGCGTACATCGGGGCGGAGTTCTCCGGCCGCGCGACCAACTTCCTCGTTCTCGGCAAGGCGGCGAGCCCGCCGCCGGTCGGGGAGGGCGGCAGCGCCGTCGACGACCTCTCCCTCTTCTGGAAGCCGCGCGTGGAGACGAGCTTCCGCGACTGTGACGTGCGCGTGGAGCTGGTGACCTCGCACGGCGAGCCGTCCAGCGAGGAGATCCTCGGCCTGGTGCGCAGCGCCGACGGGGTGGTCTTCGTCGCCGACGCCGATCCGAGCGCGCAGGACCGCAACCGGCTCTCGCTG
This sequence comes from Labilithrix luteola, assembly GCA_026225435.1. Classification (GTDB taxonomy): domain Bacteria; phylum Myxococcota_A; class Polyangia; order Polyangiales; family Polyangiaceae; genus JAMFST01. The sequence continues at coordinate 5,860 of JAMFST010000838.1, read as the reverse complement.
GCGCTGGTGCGCGAGGCGCTGTCGGCCCAGGTCGATCGCGAGGTTCCCGTCGTGGTGCAGGTCAACAAGACCGATCTGCCCGACGCGCTCGGCGAGGAGGCGCTCGCGGTGCTCCTCGGCCTCGGCGACTGGACGCGGGTGATGGCCTGCGCGACCCGCGGCGAAGGGGTCGTCGAGACGGTGGAGGAGGCGCTGGCGAAGGTGCTCGAGGTGCTGCGCCAGGACGCGTCCGCGGCGTCGGCGACCTCCGGTGGTCCGCGGCAGACGATTCGCCCGGCGTCGGTGCACGCGCTCCCGCGTGAGGGCAACCCGCTGCTGACCGCCCTGCGGCAGGTGCTGCGCGAGACGGTGCATGCGGAGATCGAGGCGCTGGACGAGCGGACCGCGGTCAGGCTCGATCGCCTCTTCGACGAGCGCGCCGATCGCGAGCAGCTGCAGCTGGCGGCAGCGGCGGCCGCCACGAAGGCGAGCACCGAAGCGCTCCTCGCCGCGGTCCGCGAGACGCGCGCCGAGCTGGCGGCGCAGAAGACCGAGCTGGTCGCCCTGCGCGAGCAAGTGGCGGCCGAGGGGGCCAAGGCCCAGCTGGTCGCCAGCACCGCCACGGCCATCAAGCGCGCCGTCGAGATCCTCGGCGCCGACGTGAAGGCGAGCGATCCGCGCACCTTGCTGACGCCGATGAAGGCCGCGCTCGACGCCGTGGTGCTGCAGATGGCGTCCCTCACCGCGCTGGTGAAGCCGGTGAACGCCCTGGCGCCTCAGATCGAGGAGGCCGAGGGGCGCCTGAAGAAGGAGATCATGGGGCGCGGCGCGCTCATGGTGAAGACCCTCGAGACCAAGCACGAGGAGAACGCCGCCACGCTGGCCAAGCTCGACACGAAGCACACCGAGCTGACGACGCTGTTCGAGACCGTGATCGAAGAGCTGAAGAAGCCGAAGAAGAGCTGGTTCACTTGATCTTCTGTAACAACGTTACGCGCTGACCAACGGCACACCCCAGGAGCACCACATTCATGGCGACCGACAAGGATTTCAACGATTCATTCGACCACTACGTCAGCGAAATCCCCGGCTTCATCGGGGCGTCGATCGTCGACCTCGACTCCGGCATGACGCTCGCGGTCCGCTCCACCCGCCCCGACTTCGACCTGGCCGTGGCCAGCGCGTACAACAGCGAGCTGGTGAAGCAGAAGATGAAGATCATGAAGGCGCTCAACCTCAAGACCAACCTCGAGGACATGATCTTGACGCTGGGCGACCAGATCCACTTCATCAAGATCCTCTCGCCGACGCTGTTCCTGTACCTCGCGGCCGACCGTGCGGGCTCGAACATCGCCATCGTGCGCAACGTCGTGAACAAGTACGCGCGCGCCTGATGAACCGCGAGAACGCCGAGCAGGGCGCGCGGGCCGGTGCGCTGGCAGCGTGCCTCGACGAGGACGCGGGGCTCCTCCTCGGCTTCGCGCCGCCGGTGAGCGAGGGCGAGGGGGCCGGGATCGGGCCTTCTTCGCGGAAGGTCCACGTGCGGCTCGGCGTACCCGGTCATCCGCGGCTCACCCTCCTCGGGGTGGCGCACGACGAGTCGAGCGCGAACCTCAGCTCACGGCTCGGCGAGCTGGCCGCTCGTATCGACAAGCTCGGCTGATCGACAGGCAACGCGACCATGGCGATCTTCGATCCTCAGCAGCAGCGGATGTGCGTGCGCATCGTCTACGACGGTGCGGCGGGCACGGGCAAGACGACCAACCTCGCATCTCTCTGCCGTCTGCTGGCGACGCAGCACACCACCGAGCTGTACTCGCCGGGGGAGATCGACGGGCGCACCCTCTACTTCGACTGGGTGCAGGTGCTCACCGGGGTGGTCTGTGGCTTCCCGGTGATGTGCCAGATCATCAGCGTCCCCGGGCAGACCGTGCTCACCCCGCGCCGCCGTCACCTGCTCTCGACGGCGGACGCGGTGGTGCTCGTCTGCGACAGCGCACCGGCGGGGATCGAGCGCGCGCGCGAAGGGCTCGCGCTGGTGGACGAGATGGCCCGCCAGCACGGTCGCCTCGTGCCGCTGGTGGTGCAGGCGAACAAGCAGGACCAGGTGACCGCGCTCACCGGCGCGCAGTGCCTCGTCCAGCTGGAGAGGCCGGAGGCGCCGGTGGTCGAGGCGATCGCCACCGAGGGGATCGGCGTCCTCGACACCTTCATGGCTGCCTTCCGCGCGGTCTCCAGGGCGATGCAGGCCGCCAGCGAGCGTGACGATCTGCACGTGACCGTCGGCCGCGCGCCGGTGGCCGCCGAGGTGCTGGCGCGGCTCGATCGCGAGACGCTCGACCCGGAGTGGGCGGCGGAGATGTTCCTCGAGGAGCTGCAGGCGTCCTTCCTCGTCGGGAGCGAGCTGCGCGACGATCTGCGGAGCGAGGACGAGCCGCCGATCACCAAGCGCTCCGCCCCGCCGCTGGCGGTCCCGCTGGCGCCGGATCACGAGGTGGAGGCGGGCTTCGTCTGGCCGGCGCACACCGGGCGGCAGGTGCTGACGTCCCTCGGAGAGGCCTACGGGCATGACCGCCGGGTCGCGCTCGACGTCGACGGCAAGGCGGCGCTCATGGCGTGCGGCTACGTGCTGCGCACCTCGCGGGCCGATCGCTTCAGCGATCGCGAGGAGGCGCGGGCTGCGCTGGTGCGCGCGGCGCGCGAAAGGACGAAGCTGGATGGTCTCCTTCCGCCGGACACCGTGCTGGCCGCGCAGGCGGCGACGGACGGCGCGCTCTGGCTGTGGACCCTGACGACGACGATGCCCACCCTGGTGGAGCTGGACACGAACGCCGAGACGGCGGAGCAGCTGGCCATCCGGCGGCGCTACGTCATCGCGCTGGTGGATGCGGTGGGCGTCTGGCTGCGGCACGGGTTCGCGCTGCGCCTCGAGCCGTTGAGCTTCGGGATGAGCGAGGGGACGGTGCGCTACCTCGGCCCGCTCGGCGGAGCGGCCGACGAGGAGGCGCTCGGCGCGGCGGTGAACGGGGCGATCGCCGCGGTGACCCGGCTCGGCTGGGACGTGCGCGCCTTCCTCGCCTCGTTCGAGCAGGAGCTGCACGCGCGGCTGACACGGGAAGAGGTCACCCGGGCCAGCGCCGTCACCGGATTCCCCTCGGCGCCCGCACCGACCGGTGTAGTCGACTAGGCGACCTTCGGGAGCCTGTGCGCTGTGCTATTTATGGCACAGCGCCTAGCCTGGCGTGTCATGTGCGGAATCGTTGGGTACGTCGGACCGAAGGAGTGCGCCTCGATCCTCGTGGAGGGGCTGCGAAGGCTGGAGTACCGCGGCTACGACAGCGCCGGGCTGGCCATCCAGCCGGGGCCGGGGAGATCGGTCAACGTGCTCCGCGCCGTCGGCAAGCTGTCCAACCTCGACGCCGCGCTGCGCGAGAACCCGCTCAAGGGGACGTGCGGAATCGGCCACACCCGCTGGGCGACCCACGGCCGCCCCTCCGAACGCAACGCGCACCCGCACGTCTCCGGTGACGTCGCGGTGGTGCACAACGGGATCATCGAGAACCACCTCGCGCTGCGCAAGGAGCTGATCGCCGCCGGCGTCACCTTCTCCAGCGACACCGACACCGAGATCGCCGCGCACATGATCAACGGCGCGCTGAAGAAGGGGGCGCCGAACCTGGAGACGGCGGTGCGCGAGACGATCGCCCGGCTCGAAGGGGCGTACGCCCTCGCCGTGGTGAGCGCCTCGGCGCCCGACGAGATCATCGTCGCCAAGCACGACTCGCCGCTGGTTCTCGGCGTCGGCAACGGCGAGTCGTTCTGTGCCAGCGACATCCCCGCGCTGCTCGCCCACACGCGCGACGTGATCCTGCTGCTCGACGGGGAGATGGCCGTCCTGCGCGCGAGCGGCATCAGCATCTCCACGGTCAAGGGGGAGCCGGTCACCCGCGCGCCGAAGCGCATCGACTGGTCGCCGACGCAGGCTGAAAAAGGCGGCTACAAGCACTTCATGCTCAAGGAGATCCACGAGCAGCCGCGCTCCGTGGAGGACACCTTGCGCGGACGCATCGACCTCGCCGCCGGTGACGTGAACGGTGAGGAGATGGGCGTCTCGCCGGAGCTGGCGCGGTCGATCGACCGGGTCTACTTCATCGCCTGTGGCACCAGCTCGCACGCCGCGATGGCCGCCCGCTACTGGATGGAGGCGCTCGCCATGATCCCGGCGACCGTCGAGATCGGCAGCGAGGTGCGAAACCGCGACCCCATCTTCACCTCGCGCGATCTGGTCATCGCGGTGAGCCAGAGCGGCGAGACGCTCGACACCATGGGGGCCGTGAAGACCGCCAAGGCCAAGGGGGCGCACGTGCTCGCCGTCGCCAACGTCCTCGACAGCGCCATCCCCCGCGCCTCCGACGGCGCGCTGTACACCCACGCCGGGCCGGAGATCGGCGTCGCCTCGACCAAGTGCTTCACCACCCAGCTGGCGGCCCTCCTGATGCTCGCGGTGTACCTCGGCAAGCGGCGTGGTACCTTGCCGGACGCGGAGGCGCGGCGGGTGCTGGATGCGCTCTGGCACGTGCCCACCGCCATGCGCGAGGTGCTCGGCCAGGCCGATCACATCAAGGCCATCGCCAAGAAGCACGTGCGCGCCCGCGACATGCTCTTTCTCGGCCGCGGCACCGGTTTCCCCATCGCGCTCGAGGGGGCGCTCAAGATGAAGGAGATCTCGTACATCCACGCGGAGGGCTACGCCGCCGGTGAGATGAAGCACGGCCCCATCGCGCTCATCGACGAGGAGATGCCGGTCGTCGTGGTCGCGCCCAGGGACGCCCACTACGAGAAGACGCTCTCCAACATGCAGGAGGTGAAGGCGCGTGAGGGGCAGCTGATCGGCGTGTGCACCAAGGGGGACGAGGCGGTGGCCGAGCTGTGCCAGGGGGATTCGCACCCGCGCAGCTCCCACGGCACCAACGCTCCGCCGGCGTTCCCCGACGTGATGGAGGTGCCCGAGGTGCAGCCCGAGGTCCTCCCGCTGGTGACCGTGATCCCGCTGCAGCTGCTGGCGTACTTCATGGCCGATCTGAAGGGCACCGACGTCGACCAGCCGCGCAACCTGGCCAAGACCGTCACCGTGGAGTGACGGCCGGCCAGGGGGCGAAAGAAACGCACCGGCGGTGTAAGGCGCGGGCGGGTGCTCCGTTCTTCGGAGCATGACCGCTCGTTCTTCCGCTCTCTTCGCTGTTCTTCTGCTTGCCGCTTCTGCCCTCGAAGGGTGCGGTGGCGCCGCCATCGGGGCGGCCAGCGCTCCCGCTGCGCCGGCGACCGTCGCCGCATCGACTCCGCGTGCGGCTGGCGCGGCAGGGACGAAGGACGACGCCTCGCGCGAGTCGGCCACCTCGCCGAAGATGGTGCGCGACGCGCAGCTCGCCATCGAGGTGAACGACGACAAGGAGATCCCGCGGGTGCTGCGGCGGGCGCACGATGCGGCGGCGAAGCTGGGCGGCTACGTGTCGTCGGAGACCGGCGCCCAGGTGGTGATGAAGGTGCCCAACGCGCGGCTCGACGAGGCGCTCGACACCGTCCAGGGCTCGGGCGATCACAAGGAGCACGTCGCGCACCGCGAGATCACCGCGCGCGACGTCACCGCGGCGTACACCGACCTGGGGATCCGCATCGACAACGCGCGCAAGCTGGCGACGCGGCTGAAGGAGCTCGAGTCGCAGACCACCGACGTCGCGCGGCTGCTCGACATCGAGAAGGAGCTGGCGCGGGTGACGACCGAGCTCGAGAGCATGGAGGGGGAGATGCGCCTGCTCGACAACACGACCACCTTCGCGACGGCCACGGTGGACGTGTCCACCGCGGTGCGGCCCGGCCCGGT
>JAMFST010000837.1 GCA_026225435.1 Labilithrix luteola | reverse complement strand
GCCGGAAGCGCCACCGGAGCCGCCCCCGCCACCTCCCGCGAACCCCACCGACGATGGTCTCGGGCTCGACGCCGGGCGCATCCGCGATGCCGCCGTTCGTGACGCCGCACCGAAGGACGATCTCGACGCCGAGGCGGACCTGCTCTCGACGAAGGACGCTGCACCGAAGACGCTCGCGCTCGAAGCGGGCACGCGCGAGCTCCCCGACGCGGCCGGTAGCGAGCTGGTGGCCGACGCCGGCGTGGGTGGACTCGGTGGAAATTCCGGAGACGCCGGCATCCCCGACGCGGGGGACAGCAAGGGGCCAGGTCTCGCCGAGGACGTCCTCGCGGGCCCGCCGCTGGTGCGCCTGCTCGTGAACATGAACGAGATCCGCAAGAACCCCGTCGGCGCGCAGATGGGGCCGCTCATGTCGGCCATCCCGCAGTGGGACGAGTTCATGGCGGGCACCAAGGTCGACGCCGTGCGCGACGCCGACTGGATCACCATCACCGGACCGTCGCTGCTCCACACCGAGCGAGACGTGATCATGGTCCACTACTCGGCGCCCGATCCGGTCATCGATCACGCCATCGATCTGATCCGCCAGCGGAGCCACAACGGTGCCGGCTTCGACGCGGGGGTGCCCGGGGTGAAGGCCACGCTCGGGCACGCCGATCGGGCGCCGCGCGTCTTTCTCCGCCCGCAGCCGCACGTGGTCGCGGTCACGCCGCCCGACTACGCCGAGACGGCCGCGCGCATGCTGGTGAAGCGCAAGCTGACGGCGCACATCCTGGCGGGCGAAGCGATGCGTCTGACCGTGCAGCACCCGCACGGGCCGTTCCCCTCGCTGTTCCCGGAAGAGATGTCCGAGGTGCGGCTGTGGGTCGTGCCGCGCTCCGACGGCGGCGCCGACGTGCACGGGGAAGGGCGCTGCGCGGACGGAAGCGTCGCCGTGGCGGCCACCGCCAACGTGGAGAAGCTGCTCCACCAGTTCAAGGGGAGCATGGCCGGCATCGGCGCCAACATGCTGACCCACAACGCGCTCGACACCCTGACCCTGCGCGCCGACGGCAGCACGATGAAGGTGGAGGCGCGGGTGACGCAGGAGCAGCTGGAGGCACTGCTGGGGATCGCCGCTGGCCAGCTCGGGGTGAGCCTGCAACCCGGCGGTGGCGGCGGCGCTCCTGGCGGTGGCGGTGGGCACGCACCGGCGCCGGCGCGTCCGCACTGAAGAGCGCTCCGGAGGTGTGCTAAGTCGGGGGCCCGATGCGTACGCCTGTACTTTTTGCCCTCGCCCTCGGCTTCACCACGATCTCGTCCACGGCTTGCTCGAAGACCGCCGAGCCGGACACGACCTTCACCCCGTCGGCCGCGAAGCCGTTGCCGCCGCCCCCCACGACGCTGCAGAGCCACGACGACGTGGTCGGCACCGGGCGCGAGGCGAAGACCGGTGACACCGTCAACGTGCAGTACACGGGCACGCTGCTCAACGGCGACAAGTTCGACAGCTCGTACGACAACGGCGGCAAGCCCTTCTCGTTCACCATCGGCAAGGGGATGGTCATCAAGGGCTGGGACCAGGGCGTCCCCGGCATGAAGATCGGCGGCAAGCGCACGCTGACCATCCCGCCGGATCTCGGCTACGGCGCCGCCGGCAGCCCGCCGAAGATCCCGGGCGGCGCGGGGCTCAAGTTCGTGATCGAGCTCGTGTCCATCGACTGACCTCGTCGAGGAAGCGCTCGCGCGTGTCGGGCGTGAAGGGGCCGAGGGAGAGCGCTCCGTCGGCCGAGGTGAGCGCCAGGTAGCGCCGTGAGCCCGGCTCCGGGCCGATGGCGCTCACCCCCTCCCAGGCGCGGAAGGCGCCCGCGAAGGTGATGCCCGCCTCGTCGACGACCACGTCGAGCGGCACGGTGGCGGCCACGGCGCGCGCGGCGACACCGCAGACGACGACCAGCGCGGCGCCGAGGACGAGCAGGGGGAGCCCGCGATCGCGCGGGGAGGTCTCGAGCGCTTCGGCGAGGATCGCCAGCGGCAGGATGCTGGCGACGAACCCGCCGGCGGCGAGGGCGAAGCGGACCGGCGAGCCGACGCGCAGGTAGCTACGCTCGGTGCCCGCGGTGACGTGCGGCCGCGGCCCGTAGCGGAGCGCGCGACGGAGGAGGACGACGAAGGCAGCGGCGGCGCCCATCTCCAGGAGGAGCGCGAGCGGCAGGCCGTGGTCGACGGAGAGGCACGCGTCGAAGGTGCCGTGAAGGAGCGCCGCGCCGAGCAGCCACGGCCAGAGGCGACGCGGCCGCCCGCCCGAGCCGTGGCCGACGAGACGGACTCCGAGCGCGTAGCCCCAGACAGCGCTGAAGAGCAGGTGCGCCGGGATGCTCATGAAGGTGCGCGCCACGATGAGCGCGGCGGAGAGGCGGCCGACGGCGAAGTACTTCACGTTCTCGACGGCGGCGAAGCCCAGCGCGGCGGCCGCCGCGTAGACGATGCCGTCCACCGGCTCGTCGAACTCGCGCCGGCGCGCGGCCAGCACCCTCGTCGCCAGGAGCTTCATCCCTTCCTCGCTCAGCCCGACGACGAGCGTGAAGACGGCGATGGACAGCGGCAGCGCGGTGAAGCGGCCGCCGAGCGTGGCGTAGGTGGGATTGAGCCACGGGCTCGCCAGCATGTAGCCGTACTCGAGCAGCCCGGCCGGCAAACAGCTCGCGCACCCGAGGAGGAAGGTGCAGCCGACCAGCCACCACGGCTCCGGGTGCGCGCGGTCGAAGCGACGGACGAAGAGCAGCCAGATGGCCGAGAGCAGGAAGGGGACGACGAGGCAGCCGGCGGCGAGGAGACGGTCGACGGGGGCACGCTCCTGCTCGACGAAGACCAGCGGAGGGAGCAGCGGTGTGTCCAGCAGACGCGCGGTCGCGTGGGCACGGGCGTACGCCGGCAGACCGCCGGCGAAGGCGAGGACCACGCGATCGTCGTCGAGCGCCGTCGTGCTCCCCGGGTCGAGCGCCACCGGGTACGCGGCCCGTCCGCGGGTCACCAGGAGCTCTCCGCGCGCCAGCTCCGCCTCGTGCGCCGCGAAGGCGCGCGAGCCGTCGGGCGTGAGCTGCACCTCGACCCGCTTGCCGCTCGAGGAAACTCCGGTGATCTGCTCGGCCAGGTCGAGCTCCGGAGCCTCCATCACCACGCGCACCTCGCCGCGATCGTCGCCCGTTCGCTCGAGCACCACGCGATGCCCGGCCGGTGGCGTCGCGCGGGCAGCTCGCTGCGCCGCGTCGGTCAGCGGACCTTCGTAGGAGCGATCGCCGGCGGACGGGTCGACCCGGTAAAGTGCGAGCCCGCCCCTCCAGGCCACCAGGTCACGAGCGCTGTCGAGCGCCGCGTCGTCGACGAGCAGGCGAAGCCGGTCGGGCGATCCCTCCACCGGCCGCACGTCGGCGTACACCTGCGCCGCGGAGAGTCGCTCCTTCACCGCCGCCGCCGCGTCTCGCGGCGAGGCGCCACCGGTGATGCGGTAGACGAGCTCGACGTCGTGCGTCCCGGCGAGGTGCTCGTTGCAGCCCAGGGAGGCCAGCGCCACGAGCAGCAGCACCACGAGCGCCGCGGCGCGAGAGACGCGTGGCCCGCTCATGGCCCGGCAGTAAAGCATGAGGGGGGCATCCACCGCCGAGCACGTACACGCCCCTCCGCTCGGGCGCCGCGCGCAATCCATTGTCCCGGGTCGATCGGGTCGTTTACCATCGCGAGTCCATGGCCGACGCGCGCACGCTGATGATCGTCGTAGGTGTTGTTTTCGCCCTGCTTGCTGTGTGGGTGGTCTTCGCGCGCCGGGGGAAGAAGCTCCCCGAGGCCAAGACGGACGCCAAGACGCTCCCCAAGGGCGGAGCGGCCGCCGGGGCGAAGGCGTTGCCTGCCAGCAGCTCCGCGGCCCAGGCCACGACGGGCAAGACCAGCAACGCCGGCAACAAGAAGAGCGCGGGCGCCGATACGGCCAAGGCCAAGAGCTCGGACGGTAACAAGAGCGACAAGGGCGGCAAGAGCGCGAAGAGCGAGCCGGCCAAGGTCGAAGCGAAGCCGGCGGCGAAGGTCGAACCGAAGGCGGGGCCGAAGGTCGAAGCCAAGGCGGCGGAGCCGAAGGCCGAACCGAAGCCGGAGCCCAAGCCCGAGCCCAAGGTGGAGGCGAAGGCCGAACCCAAGCCCGAGCCGAAGCCCGAGCCAAAGGTGGAAGCGAAGCCGGTCATCGAGGCGAAGCCGGAGCCCAAGCCCGAGCCGAAGGCGGCGCCCGCCGTCGAAGCGAAGGCGGAGCCGAAGCCCGCGCCCAAGCCCGCGGAAGCGAAGCCGGCACCCACGCCTGCCGCTGCCAAGGTGGAGCCGGTCAAGAAGGCCGAGCCGACGCCGCAGCCGAAGCCGGCCGTCGAAGCCAAGCCGGTGGCGAAGGCGGAGCCGGCGCCGGCCCCGAAGGCGGAGCCCAAGCCCGAACCGAAGGTCGAGGCGAAGCCCGCCGCGAAGGCGGAGCCCGCACCGGCAGCCGCGGCCAAGGCGGCTCCGACCACGTCGACCGCCAAGGTCGAAGCGGCGGCGGCGGCGGCCAAGGCCTCGCCCGTCGAGCTCAAGAAGGTGGAGAGCGTCCGCCCGGCGCTCTCGTCGCACCACGAGATCCAGGACACGGCGATCCCGGCGGCGGCGGACGTGCCGCTCGCGGCGCCGGCCTTCTCGTTCACCACCGCGGCGGCGCGCTGGCAGCCGGAGTCGGCCAAGGACAGCGGCGACGCGCACGCGACGTTGCTCGAGGAGCACCTCTTCGTCATGGCGGCCAACCGCAACGGCGCGCAGGGCTCGGCGGCCATCAAGGCGCTGCGTGAGGCCAAAGGCTCGAGCGGCTGGCGCAGCGTGCTCGCGTCCAAGGGGGCCGAGTCGACCCCCACGGTCGCGGCGTTCTTCCCGGGCGGCGGCACCTCCGTGGAGCTGTCGCGCATCGGAGACGGGCAGGGGTTCCGCCTCCGCGGCGGCACGCTGACCAAGATCACCGGCGAGGGGAGCGCCCGCGAGGTCGAGAAGAAGACCGAGCAGGTCGACGTCGGCGACCTGTACATCCTCTGCTCGGCGGAGCTCGCCCGCACCGTCCCCGAGGAGGAGATCCGGGAGCTGCTGATGCTCGATCTCGACCCGACCAACGGCGTGCGCGATCTCCTCGCCATCTCCGGTGACCGCGACCCGAACGCGGACGTGAACGTCTTCGTGGTCCGCGTCGATCCCCTGGGCGGCTACTGAGCGGACCGCGTCAAACGCAGCAGCGCGCCCATGGTCGCTCCGACCTGGGCGGCGAGGCGCGCGGGGTCCGTGTCGAAGAGGGACGCGGCCGCTGACGCCGAGCCGCGGAGCGGGCCGTCGATGCACAGCGCGGCGAGCCCGTGCGCCGTCGACCAGCCGGTGAGCACCAGCGGCAGCGGGTCGAGGTCGCGGGCGATGCCGGCAGCCTGGCAGGCGGCCACGCGCTCGACCAGGACGTGGAAGGCGCCGCTCGCCGCGCGGTCGACCTCCGGATGCGACGCGGCGTCGGTGAGCTCGGGGCGGAACATCACGCGAAAGTGCGCGGTGTGCTCGGCGGCGAAGGCGACGTAGCCGCGGCCACACGCCTCGAAGCGCGCGATCTCGTCGTGCGACGCGGCGGCGATGGCCGCGCGCATGGTCGCCTCGAGCAGGCCGAAACCCTCCTGGGCGATGGCCGCGAGGATGGCGCCGCGGTCGGTGAAGTGGTGGTACGGCGCCCCGTGGGTGACCCCCGCGCGCCGGGCCACCTCGCGCAGGCTGAGCGATCCCACGCCCCCTTCGGCGATCAAGGCCAGGCTCGCGTCGAGCAGCAGCCGCCGCGGATCACCGCCCGCGTCGAGCGTCCCGCGTGCGCGTCCCTTTCCACGTCCCTGCATGCCTCCCCTTCAGTAGCCGAGAAGCGCTCCGGAGATCGACCGCGCGACCACGAACAGCGCCTCCTCGTCGAACCCGTGGTACCCGCCGTAGCGCGCCTTGAGCGGATCGTAGACGTAGCGGTAGGCGTCGACGTAGCCCGCGCCGGTGGACGGCACGCCGTACTTCTCCATCGACTCGATCGAGAGGCGGCGCACGGTGCGGGCGAACTCCAGCGCCTCCAGGAAGTCCGCCTTGTGGCCGTAGCCGAAGTGGCTCGGCACCCAGGCGTCGAAGTCGAGCTTCGCCAGCCGGTCCATCTGCCGGAGCACGCCCGGCGTGTACATGTCTGGCCCGCCGATGGGGAACACCGTGCGCACGAGCCCCAGGTCGGCGGTGTGCAGCACCTTCTCGCCCGGCAGATAGAACGCGTACAGCGTGTCGGTGTGCGTCTTGCCGAGGTCGAGCAGATCGATCTCCACCCCGCCGATGTGGAACACGCGGTCTCCGGTGATCGTCTCGGTGGGCCGGAGGATCTGGGCGATGCGCTTGTCGTCGCCGAGGTCGGCCCAGTAACGCTCGCAGCCGGCGTGGGCCACGACGTGCTGGGGCGCGAGGACGGCGCCGCCGAGCACGTGATCGAGGTGGTAGTGGCTGTAGAACATGGTGTGGACCGGCTTGCCGGGGGCCAGCTTGCCCAGCGCCGCCTTGAGCAAGGTGGCCGCCTCCGGCGTGTAGGGATCGGTCACCACGAACCCCTCGTCGGTGAGCACCACCAGGCTCCGGTCCCAGGTCCAGCGGAAGGTGTACACCCGGTCGGTGATCTTCTGCAGCTCCCAGCCGCCGAGGTGGTCGGGATCGGGCACGAAGTCGACCTGCGAGGCCACCGCCTTGTCGATGGCGTACTCGCGCGGATTGCAGCCTCCCAGCGCGGTGAGCGCGATGACGACGAGCGCGACGAGCGGAAGAAGCGCGAGAGGGTGACGCAGGTTGGTCATGACTAGACACTGTCTAGTTCAGGTCCGCAGGGAGTCAAGGCCCCACCGTGTGGAACCTCAGGACGCGGTCAGCTTCGCGGACTTGAGCGCGCCGCGCAGGACGTAGTCGAGGTACGGCTCCGGCCCCTGCGTCCACAGCGTGAGCGTCGCCACCAGCTGCCCGTCGTCGTCGACGCCGCGCAGCAGCTCCGCCGGACCGAGCGCGGTCAGCTCCTGGAGGTACGCCGGCGGCTCGCCGCCATCGGCGCTCGCCATCTCCTCGAAGCGCGCCACGAGGAAGGTGAACGGGTCGCCGAAGCTGTCGATGGCCCCCTTGTGCCGCTCCTCCTCGAGCGCGCCCAGCGGGTGCAGCTCCCAGCCGACGTCGATGAGGATGGGGAAGATGGCCCCTTCGTCGACGTCCTCGTCGAACGGCGTGAGGTCCACCGTCGCCTCGATCTCCGCCAGCGACGCCGCCAGCTGCTCGCGCGCCGCGATCCCGGCCGGCGTGGCCGACCAGTAGACCTCGAGGAGCGCGCCGACCTCGTCCTCGCTCGCCTTGCGCCACAAGCGCTCGTCACGCGAGGCCAGCGACATCACCCCGGCGGTCACCCCGGAGAGCGAGCGCTCCGCCCAGGCGCGCCCTTCGGTCAGGCGTTCGCCGTTGGCCTCGCCGACGCTGCGGTACACCAGCGCGTGCACCAGGGGCGCGCGCCCGGCGACGTAGCGGTGCCGCCCGAGCGCTCCGACGAGGCGCGCCGCTTCGACACCGCTGGTGACGGGGAGCTCGATGCCGATCACGACGCGTCTCCTAGCCCGAAGAAGTCGCGAATGCGCCCCCCGATCTGCGCCTGCATGCTGTGGCGCTGCGAGGCCTTCGACTCCTCCGAGAGCCCCTCGCGCGCGGCCAGCAGCTCGACGTTGCGGTGGGCGAGCAGGCCGCTCACCTCGTCGGCGATCTGCGGCCGCTTGGTGAGGATGCTGCGGAAGCCCTCCTTGTCGAGCCGGTAGCACTCGACGTCGCTCGTCGCGACCACGCTGGAGCTGCGCGGCTCGCCGGTCATCATCCCCATCTCGCCGAAGAAGCCGGGCGCCTGGAGGTGCGCGATGACCTTGCTCTCGCCGTCGACCATCAGCTTCACGTCGGCCGTGCCGGACAGGAGCAGGTAGAGCCAGTGGGCCACCGCGCCTTGCCGCGTGATGGTCTCCCCCTGGGTGTACGGCGCGCGATGCAGGTGCTCGGAGAGCTCCTGCCGCTCCTGCTCGGTGAGCATCTCGAACAGCTTCACCGAGCCGATGGCCGCCGCTCGCTCGTCGCGGTGGCGGTCGATCCGCTGCCGGTCCGCCTCGGGATCGTGCAGCTGCACCACCTGCGACGTCGTCGGGTGCGCCAGCGGGATGCCCGCGCGGGTGAGGGCGGCGTAGATGCGCGCGCGCACGACCGAGCTGGTGGGGTCGTCGACGGCCAGATCCGTCAGCCAGTAGCGCACGGCGTAGTAGGCGAAGCTGTCCTTGCCGTCGCGCGCGAGGTCGTAACAGATGACGCTCGGCTTCGGGTCGTCGGCCACCCGCTCGATGGGGGCGGCGAGGAGCGCCTCGCGGACCACGTCGACCACGCGCGACGGCGCGAAGCGGAAGTCGACGTTGAAGTAGACCCACATCCGGTGCGGCCCGCTGCGTCCGTCGCGCTTGCCGAGGATGGTGATGTTCTGCGCCAGGAGCGCGGCGTTGGGGACGATGAGCGTGTCCCAGTCACGCGTCTCCACCACCGTGTGGCGCCAGCGGATCTCCTTCACCTTGCCTTGCTTGCCGTTCTCCAGCTGGATCCAGTCGTTCACGTGGATCGAGCCGTCGAGCTGCAAGGCGACGCCGCCGATCACGTTGCCGAGCGTGGTCTGCAGGGAGAGCGCGAGGACACCGCTGACCACCGCGCTGGTGGTGACCACGCTGGAGAGGTCCAGCCCGGCACCGCGCAGGACGACGACGATGCTCACGATGTAGCCGGCGGCGACGACCAGATCGCTGGTGAGCGCCACCGTGGCGACGGACAGCGCCGGGAGGAGCGCGTCGAAGACGGCGAGCGTCGCCAGGTGGACGATGGTGAAGCTCTCGAAGAGATCGCTCCACAGCTTGAGGCGCGCCGACCAGACGAAGGCGTGGCTGACCTCGAGCACCTCGTGGATGACGAGGGTGACGACGAAGGCGGCGAAGACGATCACCGCGCGCCGCAGCCGGTGCCGGTGGTGCGGCGCGCAGCGGTTCACCAGCGCCGACACGACGACGAGCAGGGCGGCCAGGATCGGCACCGCCCACTTGCCGCTCAATCGCGCGACGATCGCCGCCGCTTCATCGTTCCCACCCACGGTGATCCAGCGTCATACGCCAGATCGGGCCCTCAGGTCAGCGGCGGGGTCACCAAATCGTCACGTACGAGGAGGGTTGCCGAGAGGGTGTTCGGAAACCGCCGAGATGGCTGCAAGGCTAGGGAGGGGCGGAGGAGCCGTACTAATGTACGGTGACGACCCCCGACCGACGACTTGCGGCCATCTCGGCGGTTTACGAGCGCCCTCTCACCCGAACGCCTCGTCGAGCAGCATCTTCTGTTCGAGCTCGTGGCTCGCCTTGCTGCCGGTCGCCGGGCTCGCGCTGGAGGCGCGGGAGACGACGTTGAGCGGGCGCGCGCCGATGTACTCGCGCAGGTTGGCGTTGAGGAAGTACCAGGCGCCCATGTTCCGCGGCTCTTCCTGGACCCAGGTGACCGCCACCGACTCCTTGTAACGGGCGAGCGCGCGGGTGATCGCGTCGTTGAGCGGGTAGAGCTCCTCGAGGCGGAGGATGGCGACGTCCTTGCGGCCGGTCGCCGCGCGGCGCTTGGCGAGGTCGTAGTAGACCTTGCCGGTGCAGAGCAGGACCTTCGTCACGCCCGCCGGGTCGACGTCCGCCCTGGGATCGTCGGGGATGACGCGCTGGAAGGTGCCGGAGGCGAGCTCCTCGAGGCTGGAGGTCGCGTCGGCGTTGCGCAGGAGCGACTTGGGGGTGAAGACGACCAGCGGCTTGCGCCACGGGCGGATCACCTGGCGGCGAAGCGCGTGGAACAGGTTGGCCGGCGTGGTCAGGTTCATCACCTGCATGTTGTCCTCGGCCGCCATCTGCAGGAAGCGCTCGATGCGGGCGCTCGAGTGCTCCGGACCCTGGCCCTCGTAGCCATGCGGGAGGAACAGCGTGAGGCCGGACAGGCGCAGCCACTTGTCCTCCGCGGAGGCGAAGAACTGGTCGATGATCACCTGGCCGCTGTTGGCGAAGTCGCCGAACTGCGCTTCCCAGATGACGAGACCCTCGGGGGTGTCGAGGCTGTAGCCGTACTCGAAGCCGAGCACGCCGGCCTCGCTGAGCGGGCTGTCCCAGACCTCGAAGCGCGTGCCCGAGGCGCCTGCGACCTCGCTCAGCGGGACGTAGCGACGGCCGGTCTTGGCGTCGTACACCGCCGCGTGACGGTGGCTGAAGGTGCCGCGGCGCGCGTCCTGCCCGCTGAGGCGGATCGGGTGCTTGTCCTCGAGGATGGTCGCGTAGGCGAGCTGCTCCGCCGTCTCCCAGTACAGGCGGTCGTTCTGCTCCGCCTCGCTGATGCGCTTCTCCAGCCCCTTCTTCACCTTGTCGTTGGCGGCAAAGTCGGCCGGCAGGTTGTTCAGCTCCTCGAGCAGCGTCTTGAGGCGCTCCTTGGGGACCGAGGTGCGCACCTCGGGGACCTGCTTCTCCGGGCCACCGAGGTAGCTCGCCCAGACGCCGCCCATGGTGTTCGGCGGGGTCAGGTAGTCCCCCTTGCGCGACTCGGCCAGCTGGCGATCGAGCTTCGCCTTGCTCTCGGCGGCGACGGCGTCGGCCTGCTCCTGCGTGACGAGCCCGGCGGCCACCAGCTTGTGCACGTACATCTCGCGCACGCTCGGCTTCTGGTCGATGAGGCTGTACATCACCGGCTGCGTGAAGCGCGGCTCGTCGGTCTCGTTGTGACCGAACTTGCGGTAGCAGTACATGTCGATGACGACGTCCTTGGCGAACTTCTGGCGCCACTCGACGGCCAGCCGCGTCACCTGGATCACCGCCTCGGGGTCCTCGCCGTTCACGTGGAAGACGGGCACCTTCATCATCCGGGCGATGTCGGTGCAGTAGCGCGTCGAGCGCGAGTCTTCCGGGACGGTGGTGAAGCCGATCTGGTTGTTGATCACCAGGTGGAGCGTGCCGCCGGTGGTGTAGCCCTCCAGGCCCGCCATGTTCAGCGTCTCGGGGACGACGCCCTGGCCCATGAAAGCCGCGTCACCGTGGATGAGGAAGGGGACCACGCCCTGGCGCTTGCCGCGATCCTGCTTGGCGCGCACGCGCCCCTCGACCACCGGGTTCACCCACTCGAGGTGGCTGGGGTTGAAGGCGAGGGACAAATGGACTTTTTGCCCGCCGGAGGTGACCACGTCGGTGGAGTAGCCGTGGTGGTACTTCACGTCGCCGCCGCCGATGAAGCGGTCGGGGTGCTTGTCGTCGAAGGCGGCGAAGGTCTCGCGCACGTCCTTGCCGAGGATGTTGATCATCACGTTCAGGCGGCCGCGGTGGGCCATGCCGATGACGATCTCCTCGACGCCCTGCGCGCCCGCCTTCTCGATGCAGAGATCGAGCATGGCGATCATGCTCTCCCCGCCTTCGAGGGAGAAGCGCTTGGCCCCGATGTAATTCTTGTGGATGAACTGCTCGAAGATCTCCGCGTCGGTGAGCTTCGCCAGCACGCGCAGCGACTCTTCACGCGAGAGCGTGGCGCGGTTCTCCGTCGACTCCATCGCGTCCTGCAGCCACTGACGCGCCTCGGGGTCCTCGATGTGCGTGTACTCGACGCCGATGGCGCTGCAGTAGGTCGCCTGCAGGTGGGCGATGATCGTGCGCAACGAGGCGCGGTCCGGCAGGCCAGAGACACCCGCGGTGGGGAAGGTGGTGTCGAGATCGGCTTCCGACAGGTTGAACGTGGCGAGGTCGATCTCGCTCCACGGCCCCTTGTCGATCCCTTCACCGAGCGGATCGACCTTGGCGAAGAGGTGGCCGCGGACGCGGTAGGCGTTCACCAGGGCGAAGACGCGGGCCTGGCTGGCCGCCTCGTCGAAGAGGCGCTCCTGCTTGGCGAGCGCGCCATTGCCGTTGGCGTGCGTGCCGTTGGTGCCGTTCGTTCCGTTGGAGCCTTTGCTCGCTGCCGGCCGGTCTTGCGAGTCACCGGTTTCGCGCGCTTCGAAGAACGAGCGCCACTCGGGAGCGACCGACTGCGGGGCCTGACGATAGAGGTTGTGGAGCTGCTCCACGTACCCGGCGTTGATTCCGAATTCGCCAAACATATTTTGCGCCCTGATCTAGTCCCGTTCGACGGGTTTGACCAGACCGCGCCGGCCGATCCGAACGGCGCGGCGCGTAATCATCGCAGTTCGAGACGGTGTCAGTGCTCGTGCGCTTCGTGTGCCGGCTTGGGCTCACCCGGCTTGGCGGTCGAGGTTGCTGTCGTGCCTGGCGCCGGTGTCGCGCCGCCGTCCTCGTCGTCGCCGTCGTCGGCCTCGAGCTGCGCCGTGTTCTTCGCGGCCTCCTCGACCTTGGCCTCAGCCGCGGCCAGCGAGGAGCGCGTGTGGATGAAGGTGAAGGCGATGATGCCGGCGCCGGACAGGCCGATGAGGAGGCTGACCGCCCACACGCCGCGGCTCGCCATGAGCAGCGCGATGGAGGCGATGACGATGCCGATCTCGGCGCACAGCTGGGCGCGCTCGAACCACTCGGCCGACTCGTGGTGCGCCTCGATGACGCCGTCGTAGGCCTCGGCGTCCTCGCGGGCCTCGGCCATGTCGCGCTTGTAGGTCGCGCCGATGGCGATGAGCCGGTCCTCGTCCTCCTTGTCGGGGGTGAGCACGTCGGCCAGCTCGGTGGTGGCGACGTGGATCGCCTCCTTCAGCTCGGTGGTGTCCTCGTCGTCGGACTTGCCCCCGGGGCGCTTCACCGTGGCCAGGCGCTCCTCTAAGTGCTTCAGCTCCGCCTTGCTCGGGGTGAGG
>JAMFST010000091.1 GCA_026225435.1 Labilithrix luteola | reverse complement strand
GGCGAAGCGCCGCTCGCGCGGGTCGAAGGGGATGAAACCGGAGCGACCGATGGCGGCGGCGGCAGCCCCCTTGCCGCTGCCGGTCTCGCCGAGCAGCAGGGTGGAAAAATCCTCCATGCGCTGCCACATCACGCGCACGTAGCGGAGGAGATCGGCGGTGAAGATGTTCTGCCAGAGGCGCTCGCGCAGGCGGCGCATCGAGGGGCTGGTGCCGGCCAGGGTCGTGTCGAGGAAGTAGAAGGCGCGGCGCATCTGGAAGAGGACGGCGACGAAGCGGGGCGCCTCGCTCTCGGAGAAGCCGACGGAGACGAGATCGGCGAGGAGCTCGCGGGCGAAGGGGAGGGGGAGCGAGCGGGCTCCGGCGACGAGCTGATCGCGGATGAAGGCGTCGAAGCGCTCGATGTAGCGGTGGAAGACGACGAAGAGCGCGGCGGCGTCGAAGATGTCGCGGTCGTCACCGATGAACGAAGTGTGGTCGACGCCGCGCGCGCGGAGGCGGGCGAAGATCGCCTCGGCCCGGGCGACGACGCGGACGATGCGCTGCGCGTGCGGGAGGTGGCCGCCGGTCGCGGCGAGGATCTCGTCGACCTCGTCGCGCTCGTCGCCGAACGGGTTGGCCAGGGCGGCGGTGGCCACGAGCATGAGGAGGTCGCGATCGGAGGTGGGGACGCCGCGCATACATTCAGCGTACGGGCGTGCCGGCATGAAATGAACAAGGGCTTGCTCAAGACAAGCGTTTCGCTCACGCGTGTCGCGATCCGGTCGTGAAAAGGCGCGATCTCCGCGCTGGCCCGTTCCCTGCTCAGTCCCTCGTCATGACCACTCAAGACCTCAGTCGCGACACCGCCGCATGGACGTTCCAGGTCTGGGCCTCGTTCGCCCTCTCCGTCGGCTCGATGGCGGTCGGCATCCTCTACCTCCCGGTCGACAACTGGATCCGCGGCTTCCTCGGCATGGGCCTCTTCTTCTCCGTCGGCTCCGCCATCTCGCTCTCCAAGACGCTGCGCGACGCCCACGAAGCCAAGCGCCTCCTCAATCGCATCACCGAGGCGAAGACCGAGAAGATCCTCCGCGAGTACGACACGCCGGCCGGCCTCGGCTCGATCTGAAGGACGCACCATGACCAGCCCCGACTTCTTCCACACCGTGCATCGCGTCCTCGAGGACGACCTCGGCTCCGCCACCGCCGAGGAGCGCGACCGCTGCGTCCGCGACCTCGTCACCCTCGCGAGCGCCGCCTCGGCCGCCATCACCCTGCAGCCCATCCCCGTCCTCGACGTGGCCCTCCTCGCGCCCGTCCAGATCGCCATGGTCCAGGGGATCGCCAAGGTCCACGGCTACACCCTCGACCGCCGGACCATCGTCGAGTGGATCGGCACCTTCGGCGCCAGCATCCTCACGCGCCACCTGCTCCTCGCCGCCGCCAAGCTGGTCCCCTTCGCCGGGTGGCTCGCCGGCGCGTCGATGGCCTACGCGCTGACCCACGCGCTCGGCGAGGTCACCGATCATTACTTCCGCAGCGGCCGCGGCGTCCCGTCGCCCGAGCTCCAGCAGATGTTCAGGACCGCCTACGCGCGCAGCAAGGCGGAGAAGGACACGAAGGCGCGCACCGACGACTCGCTCGAGGCGCGCCTTCGCCGGCTCACCGAGGCCTTCGCCGCCGGCCTGCTCACCGAGGAGGAGTTCCGCGCGAAAAAGGAGGAGATACTCCGGTCATTTTTAGAGCTACCTACCGACACTGAATGTATGTTCAGCGTCATGGACGCACTTCCCCAGGGTTTTCCCGATCTCCTCGACCTGTTCGCCCACTCGCTCGCGGAGGTTCGCTTCGGCGACCTCGACGCCGCCACGCTCACCTCTCTCGCCGCGGAGGTGAGCGCCGCCGCCGAGGAGGTGGCCGCCGCGGAGTCCGCGCTCGAGACCGCCCGCGCCGCGCTCGCCGCCCGCCAGGAGACGCTGCTGGTGCAGGCCAACCGCGCCCTCGCCTACGCGCGGGTTTTCGCCGAGGCGGACGAGCCGCTCCTCGCCCGCGTCAACGCCATCGTGCTCCCTCGCTCGCCCCGCAAGCCGCGCGTCGGGCTCGGCATCGATGCAGGGGCGGCGGGCGGCGGCGGCGCGCTGACAGCGACGTCCAGCGGGGGCGCCGATGGTGAGCTCGCCGCGCGCCGCCCCCGCGGTCGCCCGCGCAAGATCGTCCCCGACAGCGCGACCGAGACCTACGACACCGAGCAGCAGCTGCTGGCCAGCACCGGCGAGTAGCCCAGCCGCGCGCCTTGCGTTCATCGTACGTACGTCATATGACGTACGTACTGCGAGGTGAGGCGTGACGGTGACCCTTTCGAAGGTGGGCGGTGAGCAGGAGATCGCGGCCGATGGCGCGAGCGCGACGGTCGCTGCACCGAAGAAGGCGCGGCGAACTCCGCTGCTCCTCGGAGGGCTGATCGGCGCGGCGCTCCTCGGCACCGGCGTCGTCTACCTCGTCACCCGGGGGCAGGAGTCGACCGACGACGCGCAGGTCGAAGGGCGGGTGATGAACGTCTCGCCGCGCGTGACCGGCCAGGTGCTGCACGTGAAGGTGCAGGACAACCAGGTGGTCGAGCCGGGCGACGTGCTCGTCGAGCTCGACCCCGCCGACTACCAGGTGAAGCTGAACGCCGCGCGCGCCGATCTCGCGGCGGCCAAGGCGGCGGCCGAGGGGGCGCAGTCGACGCTCGACATCACCACCAAGACCGCGCCCGCGAGCCTCCGGCAGGCCAAGGGCGGGGTCACCTCGGCGTCGTCGGCCTTCGGGATGGCGCAGGCCTCGATCGATCAAGCGCGTGCGGATCTCGTCGCTGCCGAGTCGAAGCGCAAGCTCGCCGACCTGAACTTCAAGCGCTCGACCGCGCTCGTCCACGACCGGGCGGTCGCGCAGGTGGACCTCGACACGCGGCAGACGGAGCTCGACGCGGCGAGCGCCGAGATGGACCAGGCGCGCGCGCGGCTCGTGTCGGCGCAGGCTTCGCTCTCCGGGATGGGGGGCGGCATGGTGCTCGCGCAGGGGCGGCTCGACGCGGCCGAGACGGCGGCCGATCAGGTGGCCTCCGCCCACGCCGCGCTCGACCTCGCGCAGGCGCGGGTCCAGCAGATGGAAGCCGGCGTGCAGGCGGCGGA
Source organism: Labilithrix luteola (assembly GCA_026225435.1). Taxonomy (GTDB): domain Bacteria; phylum Myxococcota_A; class Polyangia; order Polyangiales; family Polyangiaceae; genus JAMFST01. The sequence continues at coordinate 1,126 of JAMFST010000091.1, read as the reverse complement.
GCTGAACCTCTCGTACACCCAGCTGCGCGCCACCCGCCGCGGCGTCGTCTCCCGCCGTACGGTGGAGGAGGGGCAGACGGTGAGCCCGGATCGCTCGCTCTTCGCCATCGTGCCGCTCGACGACGTGTGGGTGGTCGCCAACTTCAAGGAGGACCAGCTGGCCGAGATGCGCCCCGGGCAGCCGGCGTCGCTCAAGCTCGACACCTACGGTCGCCGCACGCTGAAGGGGCACGTGGAGAGCCTGGCCGGAGGCACCGGCGCTCACTTCGCGCTGCTGCCGCCGGACAACGCCACGGGCAACTTCGTCAAGGTGGTGCAGCGCGTGCCGGTGCTGGTGCGCATCGACGACGCCGCCGGCCTCGAGCTGCGCCCCGGGATGAGCGCCGACGTGACCGTCATCACGGCGAGCAGGGGCGACGCGCGATGAGCACCGTCGCCGCCGCTGCGGCACGTGACGACGGCACGGCGGACAACACCATCGTCCGCGGCAACAAGGCGCTCCTCACGCTCGCCGCGATGATGGCCGGCTGCATGGCGTTCCTCGACATCTCCATCGTCAACGTCGCCCTCAACGACATCCGCGCCAACTTCGGCACGCCGCTCGATCGCATCGCCTGGATCTCGACGGCCTACGCGATGGCCAACATCACCATCATCCCGCTCTCCGGCTGGCTGTTGAAGCGCTTCGGGTTCCGTCGCTACTACGTCGCCTCGATCGTCATCTTCACCGTCTCCAGCCTCCTCTGCGGGATGGCCTGGAACCTCCTGTCACTGGTCATCTTCCGCATCCTCCAGGGGCTCGGCGGGGGCGCGTTGCTCTCCACCTCCCAGTCCATTTTGTTTGAGACCTTTCCGGCCAAAGAACGAGGAATCGCAAGCGGGATCTTCAGCCTCGGGATCATTATCGGCCCGTCCATAGGTCCGGTCATGGGCGGATATATCGTAGACAACCTTTCCTGGCAATGGATCTTCTTTGTCAATATTCCCATAGGAACGCTGGCTGCCATACTATCCTTCATTTACCTACGGCCGAGCAAGGCGTCCAAAGACGAGCGGGCCATCGACTGGCTTGGGATTTTTCTCTTAGCCGTCGGTGTCGGCTCCTTACAGATCGTCCTTGAAAGAG
>JAMFST010000090.1 GCA_026225435.1 Labilithrix luteola | reverse complement strand
GCCGGCGGGCGGCTTCGCCTGGTAGCCGGTGGCGGTGGCGAAGAGCGACGGCGCGCCGCGACGGCCGGTCGGATTGAGCGTGGCGTCGTACACGTCGTCGAGCTGGAGGCACGCAGTGGGGGAGAGCGACGCGCTCGTGCAGTAACCCTGATCGAGCTGGCGGACGACCGGCGTGAGCAGCGCCGAGAGCGCCCCGCTGCCGATGGGCGCGCCCACGTTCACCGTCGCGAGGTAGCGCGTGATGAGGTTCGGGTCCGTGCCGACGTCGAGCACCTGCGGATCGTACAGACCGCTCGCGTCGAGCGTCGCGTCGTGGCAACCGGCGCAGGTCGCCTGGTAGACCGTCTTGCCGCGCGCGGCGAGCGCCGGATCCGGCGCGGGGAAGCTCGCGGGCCAGGCGGGCGCCTGGATCTGATCGAGGTACGTCTCCAGCGTCACCAGGCTGCCGAAGACCACGCTCGTCACCGGCGGCGTGGCGGCGAAATCGGAGATGGCGCCGGTGGCCAGCGCCTGCAGCGAGTTGCGGAAGAGGATCGACGTCGTGTTGCTGGTGTACGAATAGGTCCTCAGCTGGCCGAGGTCGAAGAGCGGCTGGTAGCGGAGCGGCGAGTCGGGCGGCACGTGGTAGCCGTACTGGGCGAAGAGGTTGTTCGCCCCCTCGCCGTACGGATCGGCGCGTCCGGGGCCGTCGACCGTGCTGCCGGTCTGTGACGAGGCGAGCGTGGTCTTGAAGTAGCCGTAGCGCGCGAGCAGCAGCTCCTTCTGCGCGGCGGGGATGTCGAAGGCCTCGACGATCGCCGTCACGTCGCCGCTGGTCACGTCGCCGGCGTGGGTGAGGACGCTGAAGAGCATCTTGGCGCGCGTCCACAGGAGCTGCGCCTCGCCGCTGCTGTCGGCCGCCTCGTGCACCGCCTCGGCGAGCGCGCGCGCGGCGTAGGCGGTCTGGTCCCAGATCGACGCGTTGGCGCCGACGTTGCTGGCGAAGGCGGCGATGGCGCCCCGGCTGAAGCCGAGGATGTCGACGTGCGCGGGCGCGCCTTCGAGGCGGACGGTGTGCATCGCGCCGTCGCTGCCGGCGGCGGTCGCCGAGCCGGTGTGGCAGGCCGAGCAGTTGAAGCCGATGCTGATCAGCTGCGTGTCGGGCGCGCGCGCGAGGGTCATGCCGACCGGCAGCCCGTACGGGTTGGTGCTGCTCGCGCTGTCGGGGAGGAAGCCGTACTGCGCCAGGCTGGCGGCGCTCATGAAGGGGACGGTCTGCCCGTTGACCGAGACGCGCAGCGCGCTGAGCGCGAAGTAGGGGAAGATCTCGCCCCCTTCGGACAGGTGGTACCAGCCGCCGCCCCCGTTCGCGGCGTCGGTGTTGTTCCCCAGCGTGTAGGCGGTGCCGTTGATGGCCACGCCGCCGGCGGGCGCGCTCGCCACCAGGTCCTGCAGCTGGAGCCCGGCGCCGGCGGCAAAAGGGACGGTGGTCGCGGTGCCGGTCGCGCCGTTGGTCAGCGTCAGCTGGGTGTGCGCGGCGTCGAGCGCGTAGGTGCCCGACTCGTCGCAGACCGCGTCGCCGTCGCACACCCGCGAGAGCGAGTAGTCGGGCGAGCCCGCGAAGAAGGTGATGCGCGGGATGGCCGCGGTGGCCCCGTCGACGGCCACGAAGGTCCCGCTCAGCGTACCCGTGTCGGCGCTGACCGAGCTGCTCGTGGATTTCGACGCGCAGCTCGTGGTGACGACGGCGACGGCGGCGGAACCGAGGAGCGACGCGCACAGCCAGGCGGAGGCATTCATCCACTCGATCCCTACCAACCGGGGGCGGCCTGTCGACCGCGGAGCATGGACACTTCCGGCCACCTGGCTGACAGATGTGGCCACCGGTTTGCGGTATCGTGGCCGCTCGTCGTCGTGTCCCTCTTCGTCTCCAGCCTGATCGTCTCGCGCATCGTCGAAGCGGCCGTCGAACGCGGCGTCGACGGTGACGCGCTGTGCCGCGCGGCGGCGGTCGATCCCGACGTGGTGCGCGACATCGACGGGCAGGTCGAGATTGGCCCCTACCTCCGCCTCTGGTCCGAGGTCACCCGGCGCATCACCGATCCCGGCTTCCCGCTGTCGATCGCCCGCAGCTGGAACAAGGGGCACAACCTGCTCCGCTTCGTCTGCGGCAGCAGCTCCACGGTCGGCGAGGCGCTCGAGCGCAGCAGCCGCTACCTCCGCCTGCTGACGAACGCCGTCACCTGGCCGCTCGAGCGCGGCGACGACGTCTCGGTCCTGGCGATGGTGCGCGCCGCGGACATCGGCGCGATCACCCGTGCCCCCGACGAGTTTGGCTGCGCCGAGGTCGTGACCTTGATTCGCGTCTTCACCGGTGTGGACTGGAACCCGCGCGAGGTGCGCTTCGCCTTCCCCGAGCCGGCCGACACCTCGGTCCACCGCCACTTCTTCCGCGCGCCGGTTCACTTCTCCCAGCCGCGCACCGAGATCCACCTCGAGACCTCGGCGCTCGCGTTGCCGCTCCTCGGCGCGGACCCCAGCGTGGTCGCCTTCTTCGAGTCGTACATCGAGAAGCGCCTCGGCAGCGCGCCCGTCACGACGAGCGCGAGCGTCGCCGATCAGGTCAAGGACGTCCTGGCGAAGAACCTCCGCGGCGATGTCCCCACCCTGGAAGACGTCGCGGTGCTGCTCGACATCAGCGGGCGCACGTTACGTCGCCGCCTGACCCTCGAGGACACCTCGTTCCAGCGCCTCGTCGACGAGACCCGCTTCGCTTGCGCGCGCCGCCACCTCGAGGAGAAGCAGCTCTCGGTCGCCGAGGTCGCCTTCCTCCTCGGCTTCTCCGAACCGAGCGCCTTCCACCGCGCGTTCAAGCGCTGGGCCGGCGTGACGCCGCAGGTGTACGCACGAGGCGCGCGCAACGTGTCGATCACGACGCGATCTTGAGGAACCGCGCGAGGATCTTCTTCTCGCCCCACCCGGGGAAGAAGGCGACGACCATCGGCTCGGCGGCTGCCTCGACGCGGCGCACCTCGCCTTCGCCGAAGCGGCTGTGCACCACCTTGGCGCCGCGGCGCAGGCCACCGGCGCTCCCCACGTCGTCGCTGCCGCCGTCGTCGGCGAAGAACTCGCGATCGACGAAGCGCTCACCGGGGTCGACGGCCGGTCTCGCCGGTCGCGGCGGCGCATCGAACGCCTCGGTGCGCGCCGCCGGCGCCTGCGGATGCCGCCACGGCTCTCTCCCGCCGCCGCCACCACCGCGACTCCCGTACGCGCTCCCGTACCCACCGCCGCCGCTCGATCGGTCCACGTATGCGACGCGCGCCCCCGCCGAGGCGGCTCGCGTCGCCCCCTGCTTCATGGTCGCCGCCGGCAGGTCACCGAAGAACCGGCTCGGGCGCCCCCAGCGCGTCGTCCCGAAGATCTGCCGTGTCTCGGTGTGCGTCATCACCAGCCGCCGCCGCGCGCGCGTGATCGCCACGTAGGCGAGGCGCCGCTCTTCCTCCATCTCCTCCTCGCCGCCCGGATCGAACCCGCGGTAGGGGAACATCTCCTCCTCCATCCCGGTGAGGAGCACGGTGTCGAACTCGAGCCCCTTGGCGCCGTGCACGGTCATGAGCGTGATCTTCCCGCCCTGATCGCCGGCGTCGGTGTCCGCCTGCAGGCTCACTCGCTCGAGGAACCCCTCCAGCGTCGCCGGCTCGCCCGCCGCCGAGGCCTCCGCCTCGTAGTCCCCGATCGAGCCGGCGAGCTCCGCCAGGTTCTCCAGCCGCGCGTCCGACTCCGCCGTGTTCTCCGCCTCGAGCGCGGTGCGATAGCCGCTCTTGTCGAGGATCATCGCCAGCACCTCGGTGGCCGGTGCCGTGCGCGCCGCCGCCTGGATGTCGCGCATCATGTCCGCGAAGGCGACCAACCGCTTGCGCGCCGCCGCGGCGATGTCGCCCGCCTTGTCCAGATGTCCGAGCGACTGCCACACGCTCATGTTCTCGAGCGTGGCCAGCGTCGTCAGCCGGTCGAGCGTCGTCGCGCCGATGCCGCGCGCCGGTACGTTGACCACGCGGAGCAGATCGACGTCGCTCTTCGGGTTCACCGCCAGGCGCAGGTACGACAGCGCGTCCTTGATCTCGGCGCGCTCGTAGAACTTCGTGCCGCCGACGATCTGGTACGGCATGTTGACCGCGCGCAGCGCTTCTTCGAGCACGCGGCTCTGGGCGTGGATGCGGTAGAAGACGGCGATCTGCCGCGGGTCGATCCCCTTCTTGCGCGTCTCGTCGATCACCGCCACCACGTGCGCCGCCTCGTCGCGCTCGTCCTTGGTGGCGATCATCTCGACGGGCAGCCCGTCCTCGTTCGCGGTCCACAGCTCCTTCGGCTCGCGCTCCTTCGAGGGGGCGATGACGCCGAGGGCCGCCTTCACGATGTGCCCCGTCGAGCGGTAATTCTGCTCGAGCTTCACCACCAGCGTCTCGGGGAAGTCCTTCTTGAACCCGCGGATGTTGCGCACGTCGGCGCCGCGCCAGCGGTAGATCGACTGATCGTCGTCGCCGACCACGCACAGGTTGTGGTGGTCTCGCGCCAGCGCCCGCAGCATCCGGTACTGCACCGCGTTGGTGTCCTGGAACTCGTCGACCAGCACGAACTCGAAGCGCCGGCGGATCGTCTCCCCCTCGATACGCGTGTCGTCCTCGAGCAGCTTCACGACGCGCAGGATCAGGTCCTCGAAGTCGACCGCGTTGGCCGCGCGCAGGTGCTCCTCGTAGCGCGCGTACACCTTCTTCACCATCTCGGCGGAGTAGTCGTCGAGGCTCATCTCGTCCGGCCCGCGACCCTCCTGCTTCTCCTTGTGGATGGCCGCCAGCATCGCCCGCGGCGCGAAGCGCTTCTCGTCGAGGTCGAGCTCGCGCAGCACGCGGGTGACGACCGCCTTCTGGTCGGCACCGTCGTAGATGATGATGTTCTTCTCCAGCCCGACCGCGTCCCCGTAGCGCCGCAGCAGCTTGGCGCAGGTCGCGTGGAAGGTGCCGACCCACAGGTCACGCGCGATCTCCGCGCCCAGGATCCCCTCGAGGCGGTGGCGCATCTCGCCCGCCGCCTTGTTGGTGAAGGTCACCGCCAGGATGCGATAGGGCGGCACCCGCTCGCGCGCGACCAGGTTGGCGATGCGGAAGGTGATGACCCGCGTCTTGCCGCTCCCGGCGCCGGCGAAGACCAGGAGAGGGCCACGGATATGCGCGACCGCATCGGCCTGGGGAGAATTGAGCTCGGCGTCCACGAGGGACCACTTAGGTGGGCGCCGCGAGCGCGTAAAGAGCGAGACGCTAGCGCGCTTCGATCGGCGCGCCGCACACGCGGAGCACCGTCGAGAGGAGCACGTCGAGCGAGATCGGCTTGCGGATCCACGCCGCCGCACCGAATGACGTCGGCAGCGGGCCCTGCGCACCCGAGAGCACGACCACGGGCACCGCGGCGAGCACGCTGTCGTGGCGCTGCTCCTCGCGGAACTGCCAGCCGGACATCACCGGCATC